>JBJSYW010000573.1:0-7240 GCA_046089985.1 Chloroflexota bacterium | reverse complement strand
CTACGCCAACATCGGCGGCAGCGCCCTGGCAGTCGAGCTGCCGGCGGTCTCGGTCGACCACCTGAACTACACCACCCCGACCGAGATCGAGCGGCTGGCTGCCGCCGGCGTGGTGGGCGTGGTGATGCCCGGGTTGGATTTCGCCGTGCGCCACCCGCGCCCGTTCGACGCCCGCGGTATGCTTGACCGCGGCCTGGAGCTGGCCCTGGCAACCGACCTGTGCCCGGCCTGCTGGCTCGAGTCGATGCAGCTGGTGATGCAGCTGGCCTGCCGGCTGTACCGCATCTCGCCTGAAGAGGCACTGCTTGCAGCCTCGCGCGGCGCCGCCCGGGCGCTGGGCCTGCAGGACCGCGGCGAGCTGGCTCCCGGCCTGCTGGCCGATATCCAGCTCTGGGAGGTGCCGTCGTTTGAGGATGTCATCTACCGGCTGGGCGACCGCCCGGTGAGCAAGGTAATCAAGCGCGGGCGGCTGGTTTACGCCGCGCCACAGGAGCAGCCATGATCGAACTGACCGGAAACACCCTGACCATCGAAGACCTGGCGGCCGTCGCCCGCCACGGCGCGCCCGTCGCCGCGCTGGACGCAGACGTGCGTGAACGTATGCAGCGCAGCCACGATTGGGTGGTGTACTCCATCGCCCAACCGGGTAAGGTGATCTACGGCGTCAATACCGGCTTTGGCTCGCTGGCCAACCGGGTGATCAGCGCCGATCAGGCGCGCAAGCTGTCGCGCAACCTGATCGTGCTGTGCGTGTGCGGCGTGGGCCGGGCCCTGCCGGACGATGTCGTGCGGGCGATGATGCTGATCCGCGCCAACATGCTCGCCAAGGGCCACTCGGGAGTGCGCCCACGGGTGGCGCAGACCCTGATCGAGATGCTCAATGCCGGGGTAACCCCGCTGGTGCCCGAGAAAGGCTCGCTGGGCGCCAGCGGCGACCTGGCCCCGCTGGCCCACATCGCCACGGTGATGACCCGCGACCTGGAAGACGGCGATGGCGGCTACAGCGGCAAGGCCACCTACCAGGGCGAGCTGCTAGACGGCGCCGAAGCCATGCGCCGGGCCGGCATCCCGCGCCTGGTGCTGGAGGCCAAGGAAGGACTGGCGCTCTCCAATGGGATGGACTTCATGAGCGCCTGCGGCGCGCTGGCGGTGCTGGACGCGGAAAACCTGCTGGCCCACGCCCAGGCGGCTGCGGCGCTCAGCCTGGAGGCGCTGCTGGGCCTCTCGGCGGCCTTTGACCCGGACCTGCATGCCGCCGCCAACCAGCCCGGGCAGCAGCGCGTGGCTGCCAACCTGCTGGCCCTGACCCGCGGCAGCACGCTGATCAACTCGCTGCCCTCCAAAGTGCAAGACCCCTACAGCCTGCGCTGCATCCCGCAGGTGCTCGGGCCAATTCTGGACACGCTGGACTTCGTACGCCGGCGCTTCAGCGCCGCCATCAACGCCGCCACCGACACCCCGCTGATCTTCGCCGATGAGTCCGGCGAGCTGCGCTCGGTCTCGGGCGGCAACTTCCACGGGCAGGGGCCGGCGATGTGGCTGGATTTCCTGGCCATCGCCATGGCCGAAGCGGCCGATATCGCCGAGCGGCGCATCTTCCGCCTGCTCACCCCCGAGTTGAACCACGGGCTGCCGGCCATGCTGGCGCTCTCCAGCGGGCTGGACGGTGGGCTGATGATGGTGCAGTACACCGCCGCCGCGCTGGTCTCAGACAACAAGACCCTGGCCCACCCCGACAGCGTCGACTCGATCCCCTCCTGCGCCAACCAGGAAGATCACGTCAGCATGGGCGCCAACGCTGCCCGCCACACCCGGGAGGTGCTGGACAACGTGCGCCAGGTAATCGCCATCGAGCTGCAAACCGCCGCCCAGGCGGTCGACCTGCGCGGCCCGGACGCTCTCGCCCGGCTGGGCCAGGGCACGGCCCAGGTCTATGCCGAGGTGCGCCAGTGCGTGCCCTTCCTGGATCACGACCGCCCGACCACTCCCGACATGCTTGCCCTGGCAGAACGGATCCAGGCCGGCGCGCTGGCGCGCCTGCTGCCGTAAACCCGGCGCTGTTTTCGCCTCGGTTAAACCCTTCAGGGGCTGCCCGCACCCCCCAGGACAGCCCCTGCACCTGAAATTCCAAGATCTATTTCTACCGGTCAGTATACAGAAAAAACGTGCGTAGAACGTGCAAACCGGGCCGACCGAGCGTGCAAAACGGCCTGATTCTTGGCCAATATCCTTAAAACATCAGGGCCGGTCGGGAGGCGCTCCCGGCCGGCCCCAACGGGGTCATTCTGCTGCTACTTCCACTACTTCCAGTAGCCGTTGCAATACGGGCCGTAGTAGTTGTAGTAGCAGGGGTTGTAGTAGTAGTAATACGGGCCGAAGCGCGGGTTGCCGCCGTAGTCAGCGATGGGCTGCGGGGGATAGCCGCCGGTCGGGTAACCGTAGTAGTACGGGTTGTAATAATAGCCGTAGTAGTAGTTGTTATAATCGCCAAGGTTGTAGGGCGCCTGGGCCAATCGCCAGCCGCAGCGCCAACCCTGACGGTTATAGCCGCTCGGATAGCAGTAGCTGATATCCGGAGCGCCGGACGCCTGCGGGGTATAGCCGCCGGCCGTGTTGGAGCCGCTGGCAGCAAAAGCCTGCGTTGTGCCGGCCCCGGCGAACACCCCCAAGGCCAACGACAGCGAGACTACCAGGGCAAACAAGACACGCAGTGATCGTGACATCTGATATTCCTCCTGTTCCTGATTGACGGTTCGAATAACCTGGCTTCAAGCTCTGCAGCTAATTTAGATGCCTGCAGTAATTGTAGCAATTTTCCAGTTAAGGGGAATAAAACTGTCGTTAAGAATCTTACCATATTCTGAGTTTTGCGGCGTATAATTTACGCTGCGCATGCCAACCGTCCAATTGTTCATCACCTGCCTTGGCGAACAGTTCTACAGCGCCACGCTGCAAAACCTGGTGCGCCTGCTGGAACGCCTGGGCGTTGCCCCATCGTTCCCCGAGGGGCAAACCTGCTGCGGACAGCCGCTGTACAACAACGGTTTCGAGCTGCGGGCACGCCAGGCGGCGCGCAGCCTGCTGCGCGCCTTCGCCGCCAGCCCCCACCCGCTGGTAGCGCCGTCCGGGTCGTGCGTGGCAATGATTCGCAAGGGCTACCCGGCGCTCTTCCCACCCGGCGCGCCCGAGCACGAACAAGCCATCGACCTGGCCGGGCGTACCTACGAACTGACCGAGTACCTGGTGCGCGTGCTGGGCGTGTGCGATGTGGGCGCGGTCTACCCGCACCGCGTCGCCTACCACGCCTCCTGCCACCCGCTGCGCGAGCTGGGGCTGCGTCAGGAGGCGCGCCTGCTGCTCTCGGCCGTGCGCGGGCTGGAGCTGCTGCCGCTGACCGAGGAAGATACCTGCTGCGGCTTTGGCGGGGCGTTCTCGGTCACGTTTCCAGAGATCAGCCAGGCCATGCTGCGTGACAAGCTGAAGAACATCCAGGCCAGCGGGGCCGAGCAGGTGGTGGTCACCGAGCCGGGCTGCCTGATGAATATCGCCGGTGGGCTGCAGCGCGCCGGGTCAAGCCTGCGCGCCGTACACATCATCGACGTGCTGGCGGCGCAGGAGACCGCGCCATGAGCGGCGCGCCCGGGCCAATCACCGGCTTTGGCGAGTACACCGCGCACGTGCCGGAGAGCATCCCGGCTGCCGTTCAGCAGGCCACCGGGCGCTTCCAGGCGCTGCGGGCGGCGCGGGTGGCCGAGCAGCCGGATTGGGAAGCGCTGCGCCAGGCCGCCTCCGATATCCGCCTGCACACCCTCGATCACCTCGACGCCTACCTCGAGCAGTTGGAGGCCGCCGTGGCCCGCAGCGGCGGGCAGGTGCATTGGGCGGCCGATGCCGCCGATGCCTGCCGCATCGTGATCGAGATCGCCCGCCAGAACGGCGTGCAAGCGGCGGTCAAGGCCAAGTCGATGGCCACTGAGGAGATCGGGCTAAACCACGCCCTGCAGCAGGCCGGCATCGAGACGCTTGAAACCGACCTGGGCGAGTACATCATCCAGCTCGCCGGCGTCGGGCCGTCGCATATCATTGTGCCGGCGATCCATTTGAAGAAAGAAGAGATCGCCCGCCTGTTCAGCGAAAAGCTGGGCATCGACGCCCCGCCCGACCCGGTTGAGCTGACCCGCATCGCCCGCCAGGTGCTGCGCGAAAAATTCCTGGCAGCCGGGATGGGCATTTCGGGGGCCAACTTCCTGGTGGCCGAGACCGGCACGCTGGTGATGGTGACCAACGAGGGCAACGGGCGCATGTGCACCACGCTGCCCGAGCTGCACGTGGCGGTGGTGGGCATCGACAAGGTTGTGCCGGATTGGGAATCGCTGGCGGTGTTCCTGAAACTGCTGGCGCGCTCCGCCACCGGGCAGAAGCTCTCCACCTACACGCAGTTTATCAGCGGACCGCGCCGCGCCGCCGGCGAGCACGGGCCGCGCGCCCTGCACCTGGTGCTGCTCGATAACGGCCGCTCGAAAGCGCTGGCCGACCCGGTCGGGCGGCAGGTGTTCAAGTGCATCCGCTGCGGGGCCTGCGCCAACATCTGCCCGGTCTACAAAAATGCCGGCGGTTATGCCTACGGGTGGTTCATCTCCGGGCCGATCGGGGCGATCTTCACCCCGCAGATGCTGGATGACCCGGCGGCGCGCCGGCTGCCCTTCGCCTCCACGCTGTGCGGGGCGTGCGCCGAGGTC
The DNA here is from genome assembly GCA_046089985.1 of Chloroflexota bacterium. Taxonomy (GTDB): domain Bacteria; phylum Chloroflexota; class Anaerolineae; order Anaerolineales; family UBA4823; genus RBG-16-57-11. Next base: position 2,501 of record JBJSYW010000573.1, on the reverse strand, counting down.
TGCCCGGTTAAGATCCCCATCCCCACCATCCTGCGCCACCTGCGCCGGCGAGCAGCCGAGGGGGACGCATCCACTCCCCCCGCCCTCCCCACAGTGGCCCGCGCCGCCGCAGCGTTCAGCGCCCCGGCGCTCTCCCAACCCTGGCTGTACCGCCTGGGGACGCACCTGCTGCCGCTGCTCACCCGCCCGCTGCAGCGCCGCGGCTGGCTGCCGCGCCTGCCCTACCCGCTCAGCCGCTGGACGCGCGTGCGCCCGCTGCCCGCCTTCGGCGGCAGCTTCCGGGCCTGGTGGAAAGCTCACGCGGCCGCCCCCAAGGACGGACCGCAGTGAGCGCCACCCGCGCCGCCATCCTCGCCGCCGTGCGCGCCGCCCTGGGCCGCCCACAGGCCGCGCCGGATGGATCACCGCCGACTTCGACGCCGGCTGCACCGCTTGCCACGCCCGCTGCACCGCTTGCCGCGCCGCTCCCCGCCCGACCGGCGGTGCGCCCGCCGCGCCAACCCGGCCCGCAGGCGCAAGAAATCGAGCGTCTGCTGGCCGAGGTGCGCCTGCTCTCCGGCGCGGCCGAAGCGCTGCCGGCTGCGGCAACCGGCGCAGCCCTGGCCCGCCTGGTCTCCGCCGAGGGGGTGCGCCGGGCCTCCGTGTGCGAAACGCCGCTGCTGCAGCGCCTGGACATCGCCGGGCAGCTGCGCACTCTGGGCGTGGAGCTGGCGCCGCCCACAGCCGATAAGCACACCCTGGCGGGCTGCGACCTGGGCGTGACCGAGGCCGATTTCGCCCTGCCCGAAACCGGCACACTGGGGCTGCTCGCAGGCGAGCGCCAGCCGCGCGCCGTCTCGCTGCTGCCGCGCCTGCACCTGGCGCTGCTCACCCCCGCCGTGCTGCGCGCCGACCTGCACCAGGTCTTGGCCGAAGCCCGCCGGCAGCCCTACCTGGTGCTGATCAGCGGGCCAAGCCGCACCGCCGACATCGAACTGACCGTCACGCTGGGCGTGCACGGGCCAAAGCAGTTGGCGGTGTGGATGATCATCGACGGCTGAGCGCCGGCTGCTCGGTTAACCGCCCCCCGGCCGGGTGGGCGGGCGCGGGCGGGCAGCCGGGCGCTGCGCTCGCCGGTTTACAGGTGGTCCAGCGCCTCGTCCAGGCCGGGTTGGGCGGCCGTGCCGCCCGCCTGGCGGGTGGACAGCGCTCCGCACACCGTGCCCAGCCGTAGGGCGCGCGCCAGCGGCCAACCGTTCAGGCAGGCGTACACAAACCCGGCGTCAAAGCTGTCGCCTGCGCCCACCGTATCGACCACCGCCACATCCAGCGAGGCGGCCTGCAGCACCTGCCCCGCCGCGGCCGCGCTTGCTGCGCCTTCCACGCCTTCCGCGCCTGCGCCCTGCCCGGCAAGCGGCGAACGCTGCACCCCCAGCGCGCCCTGCGCCCCCAGCTTGACCGCCAGCGTGCCCACCCGCTCACTCAACCGGCGGGCGGCCTGAGCCGGGTCGGGCGTGCCAGCCAGCGCCGCCGCCTCGGCGGCGTTGGGCAGAAAGATGTCGGTCTCGGTCAGCAGTTCGTCCAGCCCACGCCAAGCTTCTGCCGGGTCGTAGTTGGTGTCCAGCGAGGTGCTCAGGCCCAGGGCGTGCGCCCGCCGGAAAACCTGCGGCAGCCCGGGCTGCAGGGCAGTCTGGATAAAGTACGAAGCTACGTGCAAATGGCGCGCCCGGCGCAGCAGGTCATCCGGCAGGTCTTCCGGGCGCAGCGCCGCCATCAGCCCGGCGTAGCTCAGGATCGCCCGGTCGGCGCCGCGGTTTAAGATCACGCTGAACCCGGTGGCCGCGTCGGGCCGCACGATCACGTGGCGCGTGTCCACGCCGCGCTGCTGCAGCGCCTCCAGCATGTAGCGCCCGAAGACATCCTGCCCGCAGTGACCGATAAAGGCCACCCGCAGCCCCAGCCGGGCCGCCCCACAGGCGAAGATCGCCGACGATGAGCCAATCGTCAGCACGGCGTCATCCACCAGCTTCTCGACCTGCCCAAACTCCGGCTCGACGTTGCCAGACAGGATCAGGTCGGGGTTGATCTCGCCCGCCACCAGGATGTCATAGGCCGGGCCGGGCATCAATACGTCCGGTACCAGTCGAGCGGCGCTTCTGCCTGGCAGCATTCGGACAGCGGGCGGGCCAGCGCGCCGCACAGCGCCGACAGGCGCTGCAGGCGCTGCCGGGCGGGGCCGCGCAGGAAGTCCAGGCGCGCCTGGCCATCCAACTGCACGGCTTCCTGCCACACCGCCCGACCCACGGCGATCCCGCTGGCCCCGGCCTGGCAGGCAGCCATCACCTGGCGCAGGTAGTGGTCGAACGACACCGCCGCCGAGAGCACCACCCACGGCGCGGCCGAGGCCGCGTCCAGTTCGGCGCAGGCTTCAGCCAGCCGCCCCGGGTCGGCCTCGTCGGGGGTGAGCGGGAACTCGGCCTTGAGCAGGTCCACGCCCGGGATGGCGGTCAGCCGGCGGGCGG
>JBJSYW010000572.1:0-2803 GCA_046089985.1 Chloroflexota bacterium | reverse complement strand
CGGTGTGCCGCTGGTCTACCTGGATTCAACCGCCACCAGCCAGAAACCGCTCTCGGTGATCCGGGCGATGGACGAGTTTTACCGCCGCTCGAACGCCAACATCCACCGTGGCATCCACGTGCTGGCAGAGGAATCGACCGCGCTGTATGAATCCGCGCGCGAGAAGGTGGCGCAGTTTATCCATGCGCCTTCAGCCCGGCAGGTGATCTTCACCCGCAACGCGACCGAGTCGATCAACCTGGTCGCCTACACCTGGGGGCGCAAGTTCCTGAACGACGGCGACCTGCTGCTGGTGACCGAGATGGAGCATCACTCGAACCTGGTACCCTGGCACATGCTGGCGGCCGAAAAAAACCTGCGCATCGAGGCCGTCCCGGTGACCGCGGACGGGCTGCTGGACCTGGAAGCCTACCGCGAGCTGCTCGAGCAGCAGCCCCGGCTGGTGGCCTTCACTCACATGTCGAACGTGCTGGGCACGATCAACCCGGCCCAGGAGATCATCCGCCTGGCGCACGCCGCCGGCGCGGTGACCGTGCTGGACGGGGCGCAGTCGGTGCCGCACTTCCCGGTGGATGTGCAGGCGCTGGACGTGGATTTCCTGGCTTTCTCGTCGCACAAGATGTGCGGGCCAACCGGCATCGGGGCGCTGTACGGGCGCAAGAAGCTGCTGGAGGCCATGCCGCCCTTCCTGGGCGGCGGCGATATGATCAAGCGCGTCTTCATCAAGTCGTTCGCGGCCAATGAGATTCCCTATAAGTTCGAGGCCGGCACCCCGGCGATCGCCGAGGCGGTCGGTTTCGGGGCGGCGGTCGATTATCTAAACTCGATCGGGATGGAGGCCATCGCCGCGCACGAGCAGGCGCTGATCCAGTACGCGCTGGAGCGGCTGGAGGAAGTGCCGGGGGTGAAGGTGTTTGGCCCGTCTGCCGAGCACAAGGGCGGCGTGGCGGCTTTCACGTTGGGCGATATCCACCCGCACGATATCTCGCAGATCCTGGATAATCAGGGCGTGGCGATCCGCGCCGGGCATCACTGCGCCCAGCCGCTGCACGACCGCTTTGGGCTGCCGGCGACGGCGCGGGCGTCGTTCTACCTGTACTCGACCGAGCAGGAAGTGGACCGCCTGGCGGAAGCACTGTACAAAGTGCGCCAGGTTTTCAATATGTGAGCGCCACCGGGCCAACTGAGAGAGAGTCGAACGACGCATGGACGATCTATACCGCGAGATTATTATCGACCGCTATAAGAACCCGCAGTACCGCGGCGCGCTGAACCCGCACGATATTGCGTTTGAAGATGACAACCCACTGTGCGGCGACCATATCCGGGTTGAGCTGCGCGTGGCAGACGGCAAGGTTGTGGACGCCGCGTTTGATGGGCACGGCTGCGCCATCTCGCAAGCCTCGGCCGACCTGTTAATGGAAGCCGTGGTGGGCAAGCCCCTGGAAGATGTCCGGGCGATGAACAAGGATGATCTGCTGGGACTGCTGGGGCTGGAATTAGGCCCGGTGCGGCTGAAGTGTGCGCTGCTGTCGCTCAAGGTGCTCAAGGCCGGGGTGTATGGCCTGGGCGAAGCTACGGATGATCTGATCGAGTAGGCGGGCATCAAGATGAATTACCGCCTGCTGGATGCCAGCAAACTGGAATATATTGCCGTAGGCAGCGCGGCAGACGTGCTGCCCGGGCAGCGCATGTTCGTTGAAATCGACGGCGAGCCGATTGTGGTGTTCAACATCGCCGGGGAGTGGTACGCCATCGCCGACCTGTGCAGCCACGACAACGGCCCGCTGGGCGAAGGCGACCTGGATGGGCGCGAGATCATCTGCCCGCGGCACGGGGCGCGCTTCGACGTGACCAGCGGGCGGGTCACCGCCTATCCGGCGGTGGAAGATATCCCCGCCTATCCGGTGCGGGTGATCGACGGGCAGATCGAGGTCGGTCTGCCGGCGCTCTAACGCAGCGGATCGATGCGGCGGCCGGGTGGAACTTTCCCCGGCCGCCGTTCGTTCTTTCCCTATGACGGATATTCAGCCGAAAGCACCCCTGACCCGCCGGGATTTCCTGAAGTTGGGTGGGCTGTTGGCGGGAGCGAGCCTGTTGGCGGGCAGCTACCCCACGGTGATCGAGCGCTACTGGATCGAGACCAACTCTTATCGCGTGGCGGTGCCGCGCCTGCCGCCGGCCTTCGAGGGGCTGAAGATCTTGCAGCTCAGCGATCTGCATTACGGTCCATACATGCCGCTTGAATTGTTCGAGTGGCTGGTGAGGCGCGCCAACGCGCTGGAGAAAGACATCATCGTGTTGACCGGCGACTACGTCCACCGCAGTACAACACCGCATCCCGAGGATGAGATCTGGGGTGTGCTGAGCAAACTGCAGGCGCCGGGCGGGGTGTATGCGGTGCTGGGCAATCACGACCACTGGGGCAACCTGCGGCGGGCGATGTACTGGATGGAGCGCAGCGGTTTCAACCTGCGCCACCGGGCGCTGGCGCTGCAGCGCGGCGGTGAGCGGTTGTGGCTGGGCGGCACCGGCGACCTGTGGGAGGACCAGCAGACCATCGACGCGATCTTCGCCGGCGCGCCGCCGGCGGAGTGCAAGATTGTCCTGGCTCATAACCCCGACAGCGCCGACCAACCATACTCCAGCTGGATCGACCTGATGATCTCCGGTCACACACACGGCGGGCAGGTGCGCCTGCCGCTGCTGGGCGCACCCTACCTGCCGGTGCAAAACAAGCGCTATACCAGCGGGCTGATCGACGGCAAGCGCTTCCCGATCTTCATCTCCCGCGGCATCGGCT
>JBJSYW010000571.1:0-2594 GCA_046089985.1 Chloroflexota bacterium | reverse complement strand
TGCGCCTGCTGCGCCTGCCCGAGGATGTGCACGCCGCGCTGAACGCCGGGCGCATCAGCGAAGGCCATGCCCGGGCCCTGCTGGCGCTGCCCACCCCGCAGGCCCAGTCGGCTGCGCTGCAGACGATCCTGGCGCACGACCTGACCGTGCGCGCCACTGAAGCGCTGGTGCGCCGGCTGGGCGGCGAAAAACCGCCCCTGCCCGAGAAGCCCGCCCCGCCGCCCGAAGTGGCCGACCTGCAGACCCGCCTGGAGGCCTCGCTGGGCACGCGCGTGCGCCTCAACCGCCGCCGGGGCAAGGGCACGCTGGTGATCCACTTCTATTCCGACGAAGAGCTGGACGCGCTGGTCGGCCTGCTCACCCATCCCCCAACCACCGAGTAAAAAACCATGTACCTGTATAACGGAAAGATCACTACCCTGGACGCGGCCCGCCCGGAGGTCTCGGCGCTGGCTGTGCTCGACGGGCGCATCGCCGCCTGGGGCGATCCGGACGAGATCCCGGCGCATTTGAAGACCGCCCCGGTCGACCTGGGCGGCCGGCGTGTGCTACCCGGTCTGACCGACGCCCATATCCACCTGGAGCATTACGCCCTGTCGCTGCAGAAGATCGACTGCGAGACCGCCACCCGCCAGGAATGCCTGGCGCGGGTAGCCGAGGCGGCTCGCCGCACCCCGCCGGGCGAGTGGGTGCTGGGCCACGGTTGGAACCAGAACACCTGGGCGGAGGGCTTTGGCTCCGCCGCCGACCTGGACGCAGCCGCCGGCGATCACCCGGTCTACCTGACCGCCAAATCGCTGCATGCCGCCTGGGCCAACAGCGCCGCCCTGCGCCTGGCCGGGCTGAGCGCCGCCTCGCCCGACCCGGCCGGCGGCAAGCTCGGCCGCCTGCCTGACGGCCGTCCGGATGGGATCCTGTTTGAAAGCGCCATGGAACTGGTGGCGGCCTGCGTGCCCGAGCCGAGCGTCGAAGCGGTGGCCGAGGCGATCTTGCAGGCCCAGCCGGCGCTTTGGCGCATGGGCCTGACCGGCGCGCACGATTTTGACCGCCGGCGCTGCTTCCTGGCCCTGCAGGCGCTGCACCGCCGCGGCCGACTCCAGCTGCGCGTGTTGAAGAGCATCCCGCTCGACGCGCTGGACCACGCCCACGCGCTGGGCCTGGGGGCCGGCCTGGGCGATGACCGGCTGCGCATCGGCGCAGTCAAGCTGTTCGCCGATGGGGCGCTCGGCCCACAGACTGCCGCCATGCTGCAGCCGTATGACGGCTCGGCCGGCGAGCGCGGCATGCTGCTGCTTGACGCCGAAGAGATCTACGAGCACGGCCGCAAGGCGGTTGAGGTGGGGCTGCCGCTGGCGATCCATGCCATCGGCGACCGGGCCAACCATGCCGTGCTGGACGCCTACGAACAGCTGCGCGCCTTCGAGCAGAGCCTGCCCGGCACGGCCGGGCGCGCCCCGCTGCGCCACCGCATCGAGCACGTCCAGCTGCTGCACCCGGATGACGCCGGCCGCCTGGCGCGCCTGGGCGTGGTGGCTTCGATGCAGCCGGTGCATGCCACCTCGGACATGCTGATGGCCGACCGCTATTGGGGCAGCCGGGCAGCGCTGTCGTATGCGCTGCAGACGCAGCTGCAGGCCGGGGCGCGCCTGGCGCTTGGCTAGGATGCGCCGGTCGAATCGCCCAACCCGTTCTGGGGGCTGCACGCCGCCGTCACCCGCCGCCGCGCCGGCGGTACACCCGGCCCGGACGGCTGGTTCCCCGAGCAGCGCCTGTCGCTGGAGCAGGCCCTGTCCGGCTATACCACCGGCGCAGCCTTCGCGGCCGGCTGGGAGGCGCGCCTGGGCCGCCTGGCCCCCGGCTGTCACGCCGACCTGCTGGTGCTGGACCGCGACCCGTTCGCCATCGATGCGCACGAACTGCACGACCTGCTGCCCGCAGCGACGATGTTCGCCGGCGAGTGGGTGTACGAAGCTTAAACCGCAGCCGTTAATCCGGTGGGCCGGGCGGGCGTCAAGCCCGCCCTAGCTCCCGGAGGCCTGGATGCTGACCAGGTCGGCGTAGACGATCAGGCGCTGCAGATAGGTGCGCAGATCGGCGTCCCAGCCGGTGCAGGTGATCAGCGTGATCTGCGGGCTGCTGGTCTGCTCCAGCACCGAAACGTCGTAATCCTCGACCACGCGCTGTTCGCGCACCTTGTAGGTGTAGCGGTTCTTTTGCGTGTAGATTGTGATCTCGTCGCCCGGTTTTAGCGAGTTGAGGTTCCAGAACGGGCCGGCGTCGCCGTTGGCCAGGTCCACATGGCCCGCCAGGCCGGTGTTGCCGCCCAGCCCGGGCCAGGAGGTATCGCCCATCCAGGCGATCTCCTGGCGCAGCCCGCCGATCAGCCAGGTCTCGCCGTTGAACGGCACGTACTTCACCTCGGTGTCCAGCGCCAGCGACGGGGCCACCAGGCGGGTGACGGCGCTGGAGTCGGGCGAGATGCCCTGCGGCCCGACGGAAACCATGGCCGTGGGGGAGGGGATCGGGAAATCGGGCAGCACCAGCGGGGTGGGCGTCGGCTCGAAAGCGCTCAGGTCCGGCGCTTCACTGGCAGT
>JBJSYW010000570.1:0-3183 GCA_046089985.1 Chloroflexota bacterium | reverse complement strand
TGTTCATCGCCTGCAGCATGTCCAGCGCGGCTTCATCGCGAATTTCACCGACGATGATGCGGTCGGGGCGCATACGCAGGGCGTTGATCACCAACTGGCGGATGGTCACTTCGCCTTTGCCTTCAATGTTTTGCGGGCGCGATTCGAGCGTGACCACGTGCTCCTGGCGCAGCTGCAGTTCGGCGGCGTTCTCAATGGTCACGATACGCTCGTCGCCGGGGATGAACTGTGACAGGATGTTCAGCAGGGTGGTTTTCCCCGAACCGGTGCCGCCCGAGATTACCACGTTCATGCGCGCTTCCACGCAGGCTTTCATGAATTGCAGCGCTTCGGGGGTGATCGAGCCAAAGTTGATCAACTGCTCGATCGTGATCGGGTTCTTGAAGAATTTACGGATGGTGATCACCGGGCCGACCAGCGAGATCGGCGGGATGACGGCGTTGACACGCGAGCCGTCTGGCAGGCGGGCGTCGACGTACGGGCTGGACTCGTCGATGCGGCGGCCCATCGGGGCGACGATGCGGTCGATAATGCGCATCACATGCTCGTCGCTCTCGAAAGTGACCGGCACCTTCTGGATCTTGCCGGCGCGCTCGATGTAGATGTTCTTGGCGCCGTTGACCATGATTTCAGTCGTGGTTTCGTCCTCGAGCAGCGGCTGCAGCGGGCCAAAGCCCAGAATTTCCGCCGCGATCTGCTCAAACAGGCGGTGGCGCTCCGGGCGGGTCAGCACAATGTTCTCTTCAGACAGGATCTGCTCAAACAGCTCCTGGATCGTGGCGCGCACGTCCCCGACGCGTGAGATGTCCATGGTCGGGTCCAACTCCGACAGCAGGCGGTTTTGCACGCGCGTCTTCAGATCGAAGTAGGTGTCCTTCTGGGCAGCCACCCCTGGAGGGGCTACCCGCCGGGCCTGCAAATTTCCCAGGCGCGACGAACCGCCGGCGCCTCCACTGGGCGGCGAACCGACGCCGGCCCCCGGGGCTTCCCCGCCGGAAGGTTGTGGACCTTTCCCCTGTCCCTGTTCAATCCGCTTCAACAAAGACATATACCAATCCTCCTGCTTTCAAACCATTATAAAACCTACCTGCAGGTCCGATCCTTACCGTTTTGTCGATGGGGGCGTCGATTCGGTTTCTTCAGCTGACAATTCAGTAATGCGCTGGCGCACGGCTTCCGCCAGCCCCAAGATGCTCTTCGCAATCGGCCGGGTGCGGTCGCCCAGCATGAACGGCACGCCGCGGTTGATCGAAGGCAGAATCACCCGGTCTTCAAATGGGATCACCGCGGTCACTTCATGCTTGAAGTTTTCGCTGATCTTCTCCGGCATGATCCCAATCCGCCGGTCAAAGCGGTTCATTACAAACAGCACCCGCTTGCGGCTGATGTTTAGCACATCTGCCAAATCCAGGAACAGGCGGCAGTTCTTGATCGCCGGGATGTCCTGGGTGGTGATCAGGATGATCAGGTCGCTGGTGTCCATTGCCGCCAGCACCACGTCGGTCAGCGTGGACGAGGCGTCCACCACGATGTACGAGTACATGCTGCGCAGGAACTTCAACACCTTGCCGAACTGCTCGCCGGTGACGTTTTCGGCATACTCAGGCCGGTTGGGAGCCGGTAAAACGCGCTCCCCAGAGGCGGCGTGCTGCAGCATCACTTCCTTGACCAGGTCGGTTTCCAATTCATCGGCGCGCGGCGCCAGGTCGAGGATGCTGTTGCGCACCTGCTCGTTCAGGAACACCGCCACATCGCCAAACTGCAGGTTGCTGTCCACCAGGGCAGTGGGGGTTTCGTCGTTGTGCAGCGTGACCGCCAGGTTAACCGCCAGGGTCGTGGACCCGGCCCCACCCTTGGGGCTGTAGACCACGATCACCTTGCCCAGGGCAGCCCGAGCGCCGGCAGCAGCCGCCAGGCCGGCTGCCGGGCCGGGAGCTTTGGCGCGCTCGTCGGCGGCCATTTTCCCCGCCCGGCGGATGGCGGCGGTCAGTTCATCGACCGCCGGCGGCTTGGTCAAGAAGTCACGCGCGCCCGCCAGCATAGCGCGGCGCATGTAGTTCGGATCGCCCTGCACCGAGAGGATCACGATCTGGGTGCCGGGTGTCCCCTGCCGGATCAGTTCGGTGGCGGTGATGCCATCCATATCCGGCATGTTGATGTCCATTAAAACCACGTCCGGTTTTAACGCCCGCGACTGTTCCACGGCCTGGCGGCCTGTGCCTGCCATGCCAATCACATCCAGGTCCTTTTCGAATTGGAGCAGCTTGCGGATGTTCTCGCGCGTTTCAGCTACGTCATCAACGATCAGAACACGAATCTTGCTCTCAGCACCAGCCATCTTCTATGCTCCGTGATCAAAGTACCTGGTCGGACGACAGCAGCCGGTTAAGGCTCCTGCGGGGGCGCCAGCAGATCGATGCGCGGGTTCAGGCTGTACGGCAGGCGGGCCGGGACCGGGATCTGGTACTGCTCAAGCAAGAACTGCAGCGTGACCGGCAGCACCGATTCCTGTGACGCGTCATTGGCGCTGCGCAGCACCAGCGAGAGCTGGACCGCCGATTGGGTCTGGGCCAGCATGAGGTAGTTCAGCGAAACGGCATCCTGCGGGCGCACCACCAGCGTGACCACATCGGGTTTAATCGGAGCCGGGGCCGGCTGGCCTTCGGGCGGTGGAGCGCCGCCTTCAGGGGTGGGGGTCGGCTGGGCATTTTCCACGCCGGGCAGCGGGAACTCACCCACCTGCAGCACCACAGCATCCTGCAGGAACATATGGCTGACCATGCGCGGGCGCTGGCCTTCGGACGGGATCAGGAACACGGCCTGACCAAGCACCGGGTCAATCACGGTCTTGCCGTAAATGCCGGGGGTAAGCGGCTGCGGCGGGATTGGCTGCCCGGTCTCGGGGTCGATCTGCCCGCCCGGGCTAAGCGACGACACACCTACCGTCAGCGGGAGGTTGGTGCCGGTAGCCGGGTCCGGCGGACCGGAGGCGACGATCGAACCGGTATAGTTCGGCAGGATGGTCTGGAAGTCGGTGTCGGTGTCCACGAACAGCATCGAGGCGATGACGTTGACGTGGTCTCCCGGCCGCAGACCGTAGGTCAGCCCGGCCAGGCGCCCGGCGGGGATCGAGATCGCCACCATGCCGGGCGGGATGTTGAGCGCCCAGGCTGAGCCGGACAT
>JBJSYW010000569.1:0-3802 GCA_046089985.1 Chloroflexota bacterium | reverse complement strand
CTGCTGGTGCAGTTGGAAGCGCTGGATGAGACCCAGGGCGTGCCGGCGCTGGCCGGGCAGGCAGTGCTGCAGGGCATGGAACTGCTCAGCCGCCGGGCCTACCCCGAGTTGGGCCGGCTGCTGGGCGTTTCGACCCAGCAGGCAGCCCGCATTGCCGCCTACATCAGCGATAACCTGAACCCCTACCCGGCCCGCGCCCACTGGGGCGATATCCACAGCGGCGCCGGCGCGCGCCCGGCCTACACTGCGCCGGACGTGATTATCAGCCGGCTGCACGCCGGCGACGATACCCCGCTGGTAGTCGAGGTGATCTCGCCCTACGCCGGCGCGCTGCGGGTCAGCCCGATGTTCCGCCAGGCGCTGGCAGAGGCCCCGGCCGAGAAAACCGAGGCCTGGCAGGAGCATATCGACAATGCCGCCCTGCTGGTCAAGTGCCTGCAGCAGCGCGACCACACCCTGGTGCGGTTAATGCAGCGCCTGACCGCCCTGCAGCGCCGCTATATCCTGGAGGGCGACGCCCAGATCGTGCCGCTCACCCGCGCGCAAATGGCCGAAGAGCTGGGGGTGCACGAATCGACCATCTCGCGGGCCGTGGCAGGCAAATCGGTGCAGCTGCCCAACCGCAAGATCGTGCCACTGCCGCGCTGGTTTGACCGCAGCCTGAACGTACGCACCGCGCTGATGAACATCATCGCCGAGGAGCGCCAGCCGCTGAGCGACACCGAGATCGCCGATCTGCTGGCCGGGCAGGGCTTCAGCGTGGCCCGCCGTACGGTGGCCAAGTACCGGACAATGGAAGGCATCCTGCCGGCCCGCCTGCGCCAGACGCAGCGCTGGCCGGGCGGAACGCAAGCCGCCCGGCGCAGCAGCTTACCTGCCGGCATTGGAGCGCCGTAAGCGGAATGGAAGAACTCACGACTTACCTGGAACTGATCCCCCGCCCGGCGCTGCTGGTTGAGTATTCCGGTCAGAAGGTGCTGGCAGCCAACGGGCTGTTCCTGCAGCTTTCCGGCTATACGCATCCCGAGCTGGCCGGCCGGCCGGCGCACAGCCTGTTCACCGATTGGCACACCGATCCCCAACCCGATCCAACCGAACCGCCAGCCGCCCCGCGCTTCTCCCCGCTGGAACTGGTGCGCCAGAACCAGGCCCACCTGGCAGTACAAACCCTGCGCATGACCTACCCGTCCCGGCCCAAGCTGCAGCTGGTCGTGTTCAGTTCTTCGGCTGCCTTCAACCAGACCGTCCTTTCCGTCACCGACCAGACCGTCTGGGAGGGGCTGAGCCAGATGGCCGGCGCCGTCCAGCAGGCGACGGTCGAGCAGGCGCTGGAGCAGCTGCTGCGCGCCGGAATGACCCTCAGCGGGGCGGCGCTGCTGGCTGTCTATCGCCTGCAGGAGAACAGCCCGCTGCTGGAGCGCTGCGCCTGGCTTGGCGATTACCCGGAATTGGCGTTCAACGATGGCACGGCTATCTTACCGGGCCAACTCCCGGCCCAGGAGCTGCTGGCGCTGAACAAGCCCACTGTCTGGGAGACCGGACGCCGGACGGCTGCCACGCTGCAGCGCCTGGCGCGCGCCTCTGGCATGAGCCGCCTGGCCAGCGCCCCGATCGGGCAGCCGCGCGCCGTCACCGGTCTGCTGGTCTTTGCCTGCCGCGGCGCCGGCGGCCCACCGGTGAATTACCTGGCGAACCTGGCCCGCCTGCTGGCCGCTACCGCTACGTCCATCTTCCAGCACTTTGCCTGGGCCGGCAGCCTCGCTCAGCAGCTGGACCAACAGGGCGCCGACCTGCAGGCACTGGAAACCCTGGAAGACAGCGCCGGCGAAGGCATTGTGCGCCTGGATACCCGCCTGTGTGTGCGCAGCCTGAACCCGGCGGCCGAACAGATGCTGGGCTACAGCGCGCTCGAGTCCACCGGCCAGCCGGCGGAACACCTGCTGATCGGCGCCGACGGGCTGCAGCAGGCGCTGACCGCCGCCCTGTCTGGCAGCGCCACCCCCAACCTGGGCCAGGTGTACCTGTACCGCCGCAACGGCGAACCGTTCTTCGCCCAGGTGCGCGTCTACCCCACCACCCACCAGGGCCAGATCAGCCAGGTGCTGGTGCTGATCCAGGATCAGAGCGAAAAGGAGCAGATCCGCCGCCAATCCGAGCAGTTGGAGCAGCACGCCCTGTTGGGAGAGGTGACCGCCATCTTTGCCCACGAAGTGCTCAACCCGATCAACAACATCAGCACCGGTCTGCAGGTGATGGGCATGAACCTGCCCTCCGACGACCCGGGCCAGGAGAACGTCGCCCGCATGCTGCAGGACTGCGACCGCCTGACCGAGCTGATGAAATCGGTGCTGGCGTTCGCCAAGCCGGCCGAGTATGAAATGGAGCCGCTGGATATCGGCGGGGTGCTGGAGCGGCTGGTCGGGCGGCTGCAGGCGCGCATTGCCAGGCACCGCGTGCAGTGCGACCTGCAAATCGACCCGGCCCACCCGGCCTTAATGGGCAACGCGCGTGCCCTCGAACAGGTTTTCAGCAACCTGGTCACCAATGCCCTGCAGGCAATGGGCGAGAACGGCAGCCTGGCAATCAAGGTGCGCACCGTCTACCATGAGACACGCGATTACATTGAAGTCAGCGTGGCCGATACCGGGCCGGGCATCCCACCCGAAAACCTGGAGCGCATCTTCCAACCCTTCTTCACAACCAAGAGCGGCGGCACCGGTCTGGGGCTGGCGATTTCAAAGCGCATCATCACGGCCCACCACGGCGACATGCGCGTGCACAGCTTCCCCGGGGGGACGATCTTCACCGTTCGTCTGCCGGTACACCACCATTAGAGGATCCCACATCATGAGCGCAACCATCCTGATCGTAGACGACGAAGTACACGCCCGCCAGAACATCAGCACCTTCCTGACCGGTCGAGGATATGAGATGATCGGCGCGGCCACGCTGGCCGAAGCGCGCGCCTGCCTGAAGCGCGCCACCGCCGATATCATCCTGCTGGATGTGGAGCTACCCGACGGCTACGGTCCAAGCCTGCTGGATGAGATCGCCGTGCTGCCGGTGCGCCCGCCGGTGATCATCATCACCGCCTTTGGCAACGTCGAGATGGCAGTGGATGCGATGCGCAACGGCGCGCACGACTTCTTGCAGAAGCCGATCAACCTGGCGGCGTTAGAGAAATCAGTGCTGCGGGCAGTGGAGATGGTGGCCCTGCGGCGCGAGCTGGCTCACCTGCGCCGCGAGCGCCAGGAAGCCAAGGACTTCGTCGTCGGGCAGGCGCCGGGGATGCGCAAGCTGCTCGACCAGGCCCGCCGGGCAGCGGAGGCCTCGGTTTCGGTGCTGATCACCGGCGAGACCGGCACCGGCAAAGAGGTGCTGGCGAGCGCCATCCATAAGCTGGGGCCGCGAGCCGGCAAACCGTTTATCGCCATCAACTGCGCCGCCATCCAGAGCACGGTGCTTGAATCAGAGCTGTTCGGCTATGAACCGGGGGCCTTCACCGGGGCCGAAAAACGCAAGCCGGGGCTGATGGAAGTGGCCGACGGCGGGGTGCTGTTCCTGGATGAGATCTCCTCCATGCCGATTGACATGCAGGCCAAGCTGCTGCGCGCCCTGGAAGAGCGCGCCTTCCGCCGCGTGGGCGGCACCAACCTGCTGCGCGTCGACGTGCAGCTGCTGGCGGCCTCTAACCGCGACCTGCAGGCGATGATGACTGACGGACGCTTCCGTGAAGACCTGTATTATCGCCTGAAAGTGGTCGACCTGCACCTGCCGCCGCTGCGCGAGCGCAAGGAAGACA
>JBJSYW010000568.1:0-13231 GCA_046089985.1 Chloroflexota bacterium | reverse complement strand
CCTCAACGCCGGGCGGCGGGCGCAGTCCTCGAAGAATACCCAGGTGTGGCATTTTATCGCCATCACCGAGCGGAGCGTGCTGCAAGGCCTGTCCGAGTGCGGCGAGTGGGCCGGTCACCTGGCAGGAGCGGCGCTGGGGGTGGCGATTGTGCACCCCGATCCGAGCGAGAAATTCCAGGTGCTGTTGGATGTGGGCCAGGCAGCCGCCTATATGCAGCTGGCGGCGCTGGAGTTGGGGATCGGCTCGTGCCCGGCGTCGATCTACCAGCCGGAGCGGGCGCGCCAGATTCTTGGCTTCCCTCCCGAGCTGCACCTGCGCATCGCGCTGTCGTTCGGCTATCCGGCAGAGGCCGGCCTGCTCAGCGCGCCGCCGCGCCCGGGTGGGCGCAAGCCCTTTGAAGAACTGGTCCACCGGGACCACTGGTAGGCGGGATGCAGGTCTTTTACTCGGATGTGCCCCCGGTGGCGCTGCCGGATGGGCACCGTTTCCCGATGCCGAAGTACAGCCGTCTGCACCAGCGCGTGCGCAGCGATCCGCCGCCCCGGGTGACGCTGGTGGCTTCCGAACCCGCCGGCGACGCGCAGCTGTGCCTGGTGCATGACCCGGAGTATGTGCGGCGGGTGATGCAGGGCGAGCTGACCGAAAAGGAGACGCGCCGCATCGGCTTCCCGTGGTCGCCCGAACTGACGGTGCGCTCGCGCCACTCGGTGGGCGGCACGCTGGGGGCCTGCCGGGCCGCACTGCGCGACGGGCTGGCGCTGCACCTGGCGGGCGGCACGCATCACGCCTACCCGGAGCACGGCGAAGGCTACTGCGTGTTCAATGATGTGGCGGTGGCGGCGCGTGCCATGCAGCAGGAGCGCCGCGCCCGGCGCTGCGTGGTGATCGACCTGGACGTGCACCAGGGCAACGGCACGGCGGCGATCTTCGCCGGCGACCCGAGCGTATTCACCTTCTCGGTGCACGGGCAGAAGAACTTCCCTTTCCATAAAGAACTGAGCAGCCTGGACATTGCCCTGCCGGATGCCAGCGGCGACGCCGAATTCCTGGCGGCGGTGCGCCAGGGCCTGCCGCAGGCGCTGGCCTGGGCGCTGGCGGGCGAGCAGGTATTGGGCGGCCCAGGCGTGGGCGAAGCGGGCCTGGACCGCGCGCCGGCGGGCAGCGAAGGGTTTGAACACGACTGCCTGGGGATCTATATCGCCGGGGCCGATCCCTATATCGAGGACCGCCTGGGGCGGCTGGCGATGAGCAAGGAAGGGCTGGCTGAGCGCGATCGTTGCGTGATCGCCGCCTGCCGGCAGGCCGGTCTGCCGCTGGCGATCGTGATGGGCGGCGGCTATGCCAAAAACGTCGACGATGTGATCGATATCCACTACCGCACGCTGCAGATCGCCGCGACCTTTTCCAGCCCGCCTCGTATGGATTCATAGAACATTGAACCGTTGGATGGAAAAGTGGAGGTAGACATGGCTGAAAATCGTCCTGCACTGCGGCGTGCCCGGCGCGACCGCGTGATCGCTGGTGTGTGCGGCGGCCTGGGCCAATTTTTCGGCATCAGCCCGTTCTGGTTCCGGTTAGCTTTCCTGATCGCCCTGCTGCCGGGCGGCGTGCCCGGCCTGGTGGTGTACCTGCTGATGTGGATCATCGTCCCGCCCGAGCGCTGAGGCGAGCGGGGGCAGTGAGCGGGGGAAGAGATTTATGAAAGAAGCGGTCCCAGGTGTCTTCACCTGGGACCGCTTCTTCGTTACTGCCTGGCTGTCGGGGCGCCCGGATTTGAACCGGGGGCCTCTGCGACCCGAACGCAGCGCTCTAGCCGGACTGAGCCACGCCCCGTTTGCCTTTTTTTCAGGCGGGCGTGATTATACATCATGGTCCCCGGTTTGGCAAGTGAAAAACGCACTTTCATTGCAATCATTTTCTTCGGTATAATCGAAGGACAACTTGGAAACTAGGAGCAGTGGAATGAGTGCAAATAAGGTGCGTGTCGCCATCATCGGCGTGGGCAACTGCGCCTCGTCGCTGGTGCAGGGCGTGCAGTTCTATAAAAATGCGAAGGATACCGACCAGGTGCCTGGGCTGATGCATGTGACGCTGGGCGGTTATCATATCAGCGATATCGAGTTCACCGCCGCTATTGATATCAACGAAACTAAGGTTGGCAAGGACCTCAGCGAAGCGATTTTCGCCGAGCCGAACAATACCTATAAATTCAGCGATGTGCCCCACACCGGTGTGAGCGTGGCGCGCGGCATGACCCATGATGGGCTGGGCAAGTACCTCTCGCAGGTGATTAAGAAGGCCCCCGGGCCGACCGACGATATCGTCGGCATCCTGCGCGACACCAAGACCGATGTGGTGGTCAACTTCCTGCCGGTCGGCTCCGAAATGGCGACCAAGTGGTACGTCGAGCAGGTGCTGGAAGCCGGCTGCGCCTTTGTCAACGGCATCCCGGTCTTCATCGCCAGCACCGAGTACTGGGGCAAGCGCTTCCGCGAGCGCGGCCTGCCCGTATTGGGCGATGACATCAAGAGCCAGGTGGGCGCCACAATCATGCACCGGGTGATGACCAGCCTGTTTGTCGACCGCGGTGTGCGCCTGGACCGCACCTACCAGCTCAACTTCGGCGGCAACACCGACTTCCTGAACATGCTCGAGCGCGAGCGCCTCGAATCGAAGAAGATTTCCAAGACCAACGCCGTCACCAGCATGCTGCCGTACCCGCTGCCCGCCGACGACGTACACGTTGGGCCGAGCGACTACGTGCCTTGGCTGACCGATCGCAAGTGGTGCTACATCCGCATGGAAGGCACCACGTTTGGCGAGGTGCCGCTGAACGCCGAGTGCAAGCTGGAAGTGTGGGACTCGCCCAACTCGGCCGGGGTGATGATCGACGCCATCCGCTGCGCCAAGATCGGTTTGGACCGCAAGCTGGCTGGGCCGCTGATCGGGCCGTCGTCGTATTTCTTCAAGACCCCGCCCAAGCAGTTCAAAGACGAGGTCTGCCGCCAGATGGTCGAAGCCTACGTGCGCGGTGAAGAAAATATTTAGATATGTTATAATTGTTCGTCCACTATGATGGAAACCAGCCAAACTGCGCGGCCGGGCTGCCGGCCGTGCAGTTTGAGGAAACAAACTCATTCTTTTTGAAGGTAAGAAAGCAGGAGACGAACCCATGTCTGGACATTCCCACTGGGCGACCATTCGGCGCAAGAAAGGCGCCGCCGACGCCAAGCGCGGGCAGGTCTTCACCCGCCTGGCGCGTGAAATTGTGATCGCAGCTCGCGAAGGCGGCGGCGACCCGGATTCCAACGTACGGCTGGGCCTGGCGATTGACCGTGCCCGCGCACAGAACATGCCCAAAGAGAACATCGAGCGGGCAATCAAGCGCGGCACCGGCGACAGCAAAGACGGCGTTCAGATCGAAGAAGCCGTGTACGAAGGATACGCGCCGCACGGCGTGGCAGTGTTGATCCAGGTGGTGACCGATAACCGCAACCGCACCGTGGCTGAGATGCGCCATATCCTCAGCCGGTCGGGCGGCAACCTGGGCGAGTCTGGTTCGGTGAGCTGGCAGTTCAAGCGCGTGGCATACTTTGGCTTTGAGCAGGGCAAGCATGACCCGGATAAGATTTTTGAACTGGCCGTAGAAGCCGGCGCGGATGACGTCACTTTTGACGACAACTGGGTTGAGATCTTCGCCCCGGTGGATGCGTTCAAGTCGATCAGCGATATGCTGAAGGCCAACCAGATCACCCCCGAAGAAGCCGAGCTGCGCTACATCGCCAACAACGAGACCGAACTGGGCGACGAGCAGACCATTCAGGTCTATAAGGTGATTGAAGCCCTGGAAGAAATGGACGACGTGCAGAACGTCTTTTCCACGCTCTTGATGTCTGAGAGCGCGATGGCCAAGCTCGAGGGCGACTAGAAAGCCGCGGGCCAGGGGATGCTGGTCATTGGGGTGGACCCCGGTACGGCGACGACCGGGTATGGCGTGGTGCGCGAGAACGCCGACGGCAGCCTGAGCATGGTGGCCTATGGAGCGATCCAGACCCCAGCCGGCGCGCCGATGCCAGAGCGCCTGCTTGAACTGCATCGCCAGTTGAGTGAGATCCTGCTTCTCCATCGCCCGCAGTCTGGGGCGGTGGAGAAGTTGTTTTTTGCTCGCAACGTGACCAACGCCATCACGGTGGGCCAGGGGCGCGGCGTGGCGCTGCTGGTGCTGGCCCAGGCCGGGGTGACCATCGCCGAGTATACGCCGATGGAGGTCAAGCAGGCAGTAGCCGGCTACGGTGGGGCGCAGAAGCCGCAGATCCAGGCGATGGTCAAGGCGCTGCTGAACCTGGAGCAGATCCCCCGCCCCGATGACGCCGCCGATGCGCTGGCGGTGGCGATCTGCCATGCCCACAGCGCCCGGCTGCGCAGCCTGTATTAATCGATTGGCTAAGCCGCGCGGCTGGATGGCGGCGTCCGGCGGCGGTTGGCGCGGCGATTGGCGCGGCGGCTGCCGCCCGGAATCCAAGGTGAGGGCCTGGAGATGATCGCGATCATAAATGGACGCGTACTGGAAAACTTGCCCGATGCGCTGGTGATCGGGGTGGGCGGGGTGGGGCTGCAGGTCTTTGCTCCGGCGGCGACGCGCGAGCGCGCCCGTCCCGGCGACGAGTTGTTCCTGCACACCCACCTGATCGTGCGCGAGGAACTGCTGGCGCTGTACGGCTTTGAGAGCCGGGAAGAGCGCGATATTTTCATCCTGCTGCTGAGCGTGGACGGGGTGGGCCCCAAGCTGGCCCTGGCGGTGCTCTCGGCGCTCTCACCCGACGCCATCCGGCGGGCGATCTTCCACGAGCAGCCGGAAGTGTTCACCCGCGTATCGGGGGTGGGCAAGAAAACCGCCCAGAAGATCCTGCTGCAGCTGCAAGACCGCATCCAGGCTGTTTCCGGTGGGATGGAGACGCTGGCTGCCTATACTGACAGCGACGCCGAGGTGGTCGAAGCGCTGACCGCCCTGGGCTACAGCGTGGTCGAAGCCCAGGCTGCGCTGCAGGCGGTGCCGCGCGATACGCCGGCCGACGTGGAGTCGCGCCTGCGGGCTGCGTTGGCTTATTTCTCCTGAGGAAACGAGCATGTTCAGCGATAAAACAATTGCATTCATCGGCCCCGGAGCGATGGCAGAAGCGATGATCGGTGGGTTGGTGCGGCGGGGCGTCGCGCCGGCGGGAGCGCTGGTGGCCGCCGGGCCGCGCGCCGAGCGGCTGGAGCAGCTCAGCGCGCATTACGGCATTCGCTTCACCGGCGACAACGCCACTGCAGCGCGGCAGGCCGATGTGGTGGTGCTGTCGGTCAAGCCGCAGCGCCTGGACCGGGTGCTGACCGGGTTGAAGGGCGCTATCCAACCGGGGGCGCTGGTGCTGTCGATCGTCGCCGGCGCATCGATCGACAAAATCAGCCGCGGCCTGGGGCACAAGATCGTGGTGCGCTCGATGCCCAACACCCCGGCCCAGATCGGCGAGGGCATCACCGTGTGGTGCGCCTCCGCCGGGGTCAGCGAAGAGCAGCGCGCCATGGCGCAGGCGATCCTGGGCGCATTGGGCGAGCAGATCTTCGTCGAGGAGGAGAACTACCTGGATATGGCTACCGCCCTGTCCGGTTCCGGCCCGGCGTATGTATTTCTATTTATGGAAGCGATGGTGGACGCCGGGGTGCACCTGGGCTTCCCGCGCCGCATCGCCGAGCAGCTGGTGGCGCAGACGGTGCGCGGCTCGGTGGATTATTACACCCGCCGCGAAGACCCGGTGCACCTGTCGCGCCTGCGCAACGAAGTCACCTCGCCCGGCGGCACCTCGGCCGAGGCGCTGTATTACCTGGAGAAGGCCGGTTTCCGCACCGCCATCTCGCGCGCCATTTGGGCCGCCTACACCCGCTCGCAGGAGCTGGGCAAGGGCGGCAAGAGCAAGTCGCCCGACTCGGAAAGCGCCTGAGCAGCCCGGCGGAGCTATTCGCCCTTATCCAGTCTTCATTTGTGAATAACTAGACAAGATACACGCGATAAGGTATCATTTGACCGAAATCCAGGGGTAGGACCGCAGGAGAATTCACCGTCTCGGAGGAAAAATGTCCGATCTGATCCAGCAAATTACCAGCGACCTTAAGAGCCAGATTGACCAGTTTAAGCCAGAGCTAGAAGTCCGTGACGTCGGCGCCGTGATCGAAGCCGGCGACGGCATCGCCCGCGTGCGCGGCCTGTCGGATGTGCGCGCCCAGGAGTTGGTGCAGTTCGCCAACGGCATTAAAGGCATTGCCTTCAATCTCGAGCAGGGCAACGTCGGCGTCATTATTATGGGTGAATACGCCGAGATCCACGAGGATATGGAAGTGCGTTCCACCGGGCGCATTGCTTCCGTCCCGGTGGGCGACGCCATGATCGGCCGCGTGGTCAATGCGTTGGGTGAGCCGATTGACGGCAAGGGTGCGATCAAGACCGACCATTATCGTCCGATCGAGCGCATTGCCCCGGGCATTATCTCCCGCAAAGACGTGGACACCCCGGTCCAGACCGGTCTGAAAGCCATCGACGCGATGATCCCGATCGGCCGCGGCCAGCGCGAGCTGATCATCGGCGACCGCCAGACCGGCAAGACCGCCCTGGCGATCGACACGATCATCAACCAGAAGGGCAATAACCTGTTCTGCATCTACGTGGCGATCGGCCAGAAGAAAGCCGCCATCGCCCGCACCGTGGCCGTGCTGGAACGCTACGGCGCAATGGAATACACCACGGTGGTGGCTGCAGCAGCCGATGAATCGGCCGCGCTGCAGTACATTGCCCCATACGCCGGCGCCGCCATGGGCGAAGAGTTTATGGAAACCGGCCGCGATGCGCTGGTGATCTACGACGACCTCTCCAAGCATGCCTGGGCCTACCGCCAGGTTTCGCTGCTGCTGCGCCGCCCGCCTGGACGTGAAGCCTACCCCGGTGACATTTTCTACCTGCACTCGCGCTTGCTGGAGCGCGCCGCCCGCCTGGCCGACGAATTCGTGATTGTGCGCAAAGACTTTGCCGGCGCCCTGGCTGAGCCGGGCGATGCAGCGGTGGGCGAGCCGTTCCGCGGCCCGCTGGCCCAGCACCACGCCGAGCAGGCGCTCAAAGCGCTGCCGGATGCCTCCGAGTATAAGCTGGTCAAGCTGGCCAACACCGGCGGCTCGCTGACCGCCCTGCCGATCATCGAGACCCTGCTGGGCGACGTGTCGGCCTACGTGCCCACCAACGTGATCTCGATCACCGACGGGCAGATCTACCTGGAAAACAACCTGTTCTACGCCGGCATCCGCCCGGCGGTGAACGTGGGTATCTCGGTCTCGCGCGTCGGCGGCGACGCTCAAACCAAGGCCATGAAACAGGTGGCCGGCCGCCTGCGCCTGGATATGGCCAACTTCCGCGAGCTGGCGGCCTTCGCCCAGTTTGGCTCCGACCTGGATAAGTCGACCCAGGCGCAGCTGAACCGCGGCCGGCACCTGCAGGAGATCCTCAAGCAGCCGCAGTACGAGCCGATGCCGCTCGAGAACCAGATCATCGTGATCTACGCCGGCACCAACGGCTTTGCCGACAACGTGCCGCTAGATCGCATGCGCGCCTGGGAAACGGCGCTGCTGCGCTACATGGAGACCTCGCACCCCGAAGTGGGGCGCGATATCGCCGCCAAGAAGCGCATCTCTGATGAGAACATGACGGCGCTGAAAGCTGCGGTGGAAGAGTTCACCTCGACCTGGGCCTAAACTGCGGCCTGCCGCGCTGCCCCGGCGGCTGCGGCGGGAGAAGGACTGAGCATGCCAAACGCAAGAGAAGTCCAGCTCCGCATCCGGAGCATCAAGAATATCGCCCAGGTGACGCGCGCCATGCAGGCGGTCAGCGCCAGCAAGGTGCGCAAGTCGCAGCAGGCGCTGATGAACACCCGCCCGTACGCGGTGAAGGCCTGGCAGGTGCTCAAGCACATTGCCGCCCAGCCCGGGCGTGAGAACCTGCACCCGCTGCTGACCACGCGCAGCGAGGTCAAGAATGTGCTGGTGGTGCTGATCACCGGCGACCGCGGCCTGGCAGGCGCGTATACCACCAACGTGGTGCGCGCCGCGATGCAGCGCTTTGCCGGCAGCGCCGCCCCGGTGCACTACATCACCGTTGGGCGCAAGGGCCGCGACCTGATGCTGCGCCGCCGCCAGCGCGTGGTGGGCGAGTTCAGCAACCTGCCGGCTGCCCCCACCTTCACCGACGTTTCGGCCATCGGCCGCCTGGCGGTGGAAGAGTTCCTGGCGGGCAAAGCCGACGAAGTATACCTGGTCTATACCCGCTTTATCAGCATGGCGCGCCAGGTTCCGGCGGTCAAGAAGCTGCTGCCGTTAGATGTCAGCGATGAAAGCGAAGACCGGGTGGTCAAGTTCGACTCGGCGGCGCGTGGCCCGGCGGCCTCGTATATCTATGAGCCGAGCCAGGAGAGCATCCTGAACGAAGTGGTGCCGCGCTTCACCGCGCTGCAGGTGTACCAGGCGATCATGGAATCGCTGGCATCTGAGCACGCCGCGCGCATGGTGGCGATGAAAAATGCCACCGACGCCGCTTCGACCCTGGCGGACGATCTGCAGCTGCAGTACAACAAAGCCCGCCAGCAAAGCATTACAAGTGAAATTCTAGACATCGCCGGCGGCGCGGAAGCGCTTGCCCAGGCGAGCTGAACAGCGAACGCCAAGTTTCGCAGGATGACGGAGGCAAAATGGCAAGAGTAAAAGGACGCGTGGTGCAGATCCTGGGCGGTGTGGTCGACGTAGAATACCCGGCCGAACAGCTGCCGGAGATTTTTGAAGCGATCGAAGTGCCGCGGGATGGGCAGGAGCCGCTGGTGTTGGAAGTGCAGAAGCACCTGGGCAACAACTGGGTGCGCACCGTGGCGATGGACGCCACCGACGGGCTGCAGCGCGGCGTGCCGGCGTATGCCACCGGCGCCCCGATCATGGTCCCGGTTGGCCCCGAGACGCTGGGCCGGGTCTTTAACGTGCTGGGCCGCCCGGTGGACAACAAGGGCGACGTGAGCACCACCGTGCGCTACCCGATCCACCGCCCGGCGCCGGTCTTCTCCGAACAGGCCACGCGAGTAGAAACCTTCGAAACCGGCATCAAGGTCATCGACCTGATCGCGCCCTTCACCAAGGGCGGTAAGACCGGCATCTTTGGCGGCGCCGGGGTGGGCAAGACGGTCGTGATCATGGAGCTGATCCGCTCGATCGCCCTGGAGCACCAGGGCAACTCGGTCTTTGCCGGGGTGGGCGAGCGCACGCGTGAAGGCACCCAGCTCTACCGCGAAATGAACGAGTCCGGCGTTATCAAAGATACCGTGATGGTTTACGGGCAGATGAACGAGCCGTCGGGTGTGCGCCTGCGAGTGGCGCTTTCGGCGCTCTCGATGGCTGAATATTTCCGTGACCAGGGGCGCGACGTGCTGTTGTTCATCGACAACATCTTCCGCTTCTCGATGTCCGGCTCGGAAGTGTCGGCGCTGCTCGGGCGTATGCCGTCGGCGGTGGGCTACCAGCCCACGCTGGCGACTGAGATGGGCGAGCTGCAGGAGCGCATCACCTCCACCCGCACTGGCTCGATCACCTCGATGCAGGCCGTTTACGTGCCCGCCGACGATTACTCGGACCCGGCCCCGGTGGCTACCTTTACCCACCTGGACGCCACCATTGCACTGGAACGCTCGATCGCAGCCAAGGGCATCTACCCGGCGGTCGACCCGCTGACGTCCACATCGCGCATCCTCGATCCGCAGATCGTTGGCGAAGAGCACTACAACACGGCCCGCGAAGTGCAGCGCGTGCTGCAGCGCTACAAAGACCTGCAGGACCTGATCGCCATCCTGGGCGTTGACGAACTGTCGGAAGACGACAAGCTGATCGTCTCGCGCGCCCGCAAGATCGAGCGCTTCTTCTCGCAGCCGTTCTTCGTGGCGCAGCAGTTCACCGGCCGCGAAGGCCGCTACGTGCCGTTGAAAGAGACCGTGCGCGGTTTCCGCGAGATCCTGGACGGCAAGCACGACGACCTGCCGGAAGGCGCCTTTATGCTGGTGGGTACGATCGACGAGGCCCGCGAAGCCGCTGAGCGCATGAAATAGATTTCTTCTGTTATGAGCGGCCCGGGCCGGGCAGCCTGCCCGGGCCGCTCATAAAGGGAAAAGAAAATGCCAATCCGATGCGAGATCGTCTCTCAAGACCGCATGGTGTATGAAGGGGATGCCGATATGGTCATCGTGCCCGGCGAGGCCGGGTTGATGGGCATCCTGCCGCGCCATGCCCCGCTGCTTTCCACGTTGAAGTACGGCCTGCTGACGGTCAAGACGCAGGGCCGCGAAGAATACTTCACCGTGGCGGGCGGCGTGGTGGAAGTGCAGCCCGACATCATCACCGTGCTGGCCGACGCGGCCGAAAACGTGCGCGAGATCGACATCGCCCGCGCCGAAGCCGCCCGCCGGCGGGCCCAGGAATACCTGGAGAAAGGCCCGCCGCCTGACACCGATGCATACCTGGCGATGGAAGCTGCCTTGAAACGCTCCAACCTGCGCCTGGAAGCCGCCCGGCGCTTTGGTCGTTCGGGGGTGCGGCTGCCCGGTCTCGACCAGAAAGATTAGAAACCTGTATGGCCCTTTTTTCTCGGGAGCTGGGCATCGACCTGGGCACGATGTATATTCGTGTTGCCGAAAGCAGCCAGGTGGTGCTTCAGGAGCCCAACGTCGCGGCAATCGTTATTGATGAACAAAAACTGGTGGCATGGGGGCAGGAAGCCCAGGATATGCTCGGCAAAGTGCCCGAGTCGCTTGAGGTGACCCGCCCCCTGTTGAACGGCGTGATCGCCGATTACGAGGTCACGGAGAACATTCTGGCCTCGCTGCTGCGCCGCATGGTCGGCCCGCTGCGCTTTTTCAGCAACCCGCGCGTGATGGTGACCGTACCGTGGGGCGTGACCAGCGTGGAGCGGCGGGCGGTGCACGAGGCTTCGCTGCAGGCCGGCAGCCGGGAGGCATTCTTGGTATGGGGGCCGCTGGCGGCGGCGCTGGGTGTGGACCTGCCGATCGGCACGCCGTCGGGCAACATGCTGATCAGCCTGGGCGGCGGCGCTACCCAGGCGGCGGTGATGGCGATGTATGGCGTGGTGGCGGCCGAAACGCTGCGTAAGGGCGGCGTGGCCCTGGACGAGGCGATCGTCTCGTACGTGCGCAAAAAATACGGCCTGATCATCGGACAGCTGACTGCCGAGCAGGTCAAAATCCGCATCGGTGCGGCGGTGCCGCAGGATGAGGAACAGACGGTCGAAATCCAGGGCCAGGACCAGGTCTCCGGCTTGCCGCGCCCGGCAACGCTGACCACCGGCGAGGTGGTCGAAGCGCTGCGCGATCCGCTGGGCGAGATCATCGAGACCGCCCGGCGCGTGCTGGAAAAGACCCCGCCCGAACTGGTTTCCGACATCATCGACCGCGGCGTGGCTCTGACCGGCGGTGGCGCGATGCTGCGCGGCATCGACAAGCTGATGACCAAAGAGCTGGGCGTGCCGGCCTACCTGGTCGACAACCCGACCACCTGCACCGCCGAAGGCGCAGCCCGCGCCCTGGCGATGCTGCCGCTGATCCGGCGCAACCTGCCGCCGGTGTAACCGGCGGCACGCGGCCCCGCGGCGCAGGCCGGGAGCGGGAAAGCCGGTCTATTCCTCGAGGAAGTAGGTCATGCGCTGCAGGTGGATGCTGGGATCGATGTACTGCACGCGCACATCGGGCGGCACGTTGATCGACAGCGGGGCGTAGTTCAGGATGGCTCTGATGCCCGCCTCGACCAGGTGGTTGGCCACTTCCTGGGCCTTGTCGGACGGGACCGCCAGCATGGCGATCTTGATCCCGGCGCTGCGGATCTCGTCCGTCATGCAGGCGCTGTCTTTGACGATGAAACTGCCCACCTGAACGCCGATCTTTTCTGGGTCGCTGTCGAAGATCATCTTGACCACAAAGCCGCGGTTGGCGAAGCCGCGGTAGCGCGCCACGGCGCTGCCGATATCCCCAGCGCCGACGATCACCAGGTCCCATTCATGATCAACGTGCAGGATCTTCTGCAGCTGGTCGATCAGGTACGGGATGAAATAACCGGTCCCCTGCTTGCCGAACTCCCCAAACTGCGACAGGTCCTTTCGGATCTGCGCGGCAGAGATGCCCAGGCGCTCGCCTAGCTCTTGCGATGAGGTTACCGTGCGGCCCTCGCGCACCATACGCTGCAGCGAGCGCAGGTACTGGGGCAGCCGCCCTACCACGATTTCCGGGATCTGTTTGCTCGGCATCTGATATCCTCCTCAATACGATACGAATTTACCACGAATCCCCACATTGTACAATTCCCCACAAAAACTTTATTCGATCGTCAGAGGCGGGTTGGCGCGGCGCAGGCGCTGATCCAGCCGGACCAGCTGCGGCTGGATCAGCCCAGACTGGTCCAACAGCGTCCCGTGTTCAAAAAAGCGCCGGGTGGGCGCGTCCAGGCGGATCTGGCCCTGCCAGATCAGGACTACCCGTTCAAAAGTTTCAGCGATGAAATCCATATCATGCGAGATGGTCAGCACGGTCCGGCCTCCGGCTTGCAGCGCGCGGATTAGCGCGCCGATGCGGCGCTGCTCGCCGGCGTCCAGCCCGGCGGTTGGTTCGTCCAACACCAGCACCGGGGTTTGCATCGCAGGCACCGAGGCCAGCGCCACCTGCTTGCGGACCGAATAGCCGAGGTCGCGCGGGTTGAGCTGGGCGAACGGGTCTAGCCCCAGGGTTTCAAGCGCCTGCGCTGCCGCCTGGCGCACCCGGCCGGGCGGGAAGCCCAGGTTTTGCGGGCCGAAAGCGACTTCGTCCCACACCCGCCGGCGAAACAGCTGCTCATCCGGGTTTTGAAAGACATACCCCACCCGGGAAGCGAGCTGCGCCGGGCGGCGTTGATCGGTGCGCCAATCGCCGATCCACACGCTGCCAGACTGTGGGCGCAGCAGGCCGTTCAAATGGCGCGCCAGGGTGGTTTTCCCGGAGCCGTTTTCACCCACCAGGGCCAGCGCCTCGCCGGGTTGGATGGTCAAAGAAACCCCGTCCAGCGCCTTGACGCCGCCCGGGTAGGTGTAGTGGATGTCATCCACCCGAATTTCCATGGCTGTGCTCCTCGGGGGGTAAG
>JBJSYW010000567.1:0-11524 GCA_046089985.1 Chloroflexota bacterium | reverse complement strand
GGTGATAAACTCGGCCTGGCGCTCAGGCAGCGCGGCCAGGCTGCGCTGCAGGAGGGTCTCTTCCCACTGCTCCAGCGCCTGTTTCAGCGCTTCAATCTTCTGCTGGTCAAACATCGCCTATCTCCTCCGCGGCTGTATCGTAGGGCACGCCGGCGCGTTCCCCCAGCGAAATTATACTAGATTTCTCTTATTTCAAGGCCCCGGCGATGACCCGCGCCAGGTGTTTCACCCGCGGCGGCTTGGGCAGCCAGGCCGTCAGCCCATACGAGCGCAGCTTATCGACGTCTTCTTGCAGCGGGTGCCCGGTCATCAGGATCACCGGGATCTCCAGCCCCATCTGGCGCAGCAGGCGCAGCAGCGAGATACCGCCCAGCTCGGGCATCACCACGTCGCTCAACACCAGGTCGACTGCCTGGGGGTTGGCTTTCAACAGGTCCAGGGCCTGCTGTCCGTTGGACAGCGCCGTGACCTGGTAGTTGATCAACGAGAGCGTATCGACCAGCGCCTGGCGGGTGATTGTTTCGTCTTCCACCACCAGGATGTGCTGTCCCTGGCCGCGCACCAGGCTGCCGCCGGCGTCATCCACATCCTCGCCGCCGCCGGTCGCCAGCAGCGGGAAATACAGCGAGAAGACCGCTCCCAGCCCGGGCTGTGAGCGCACGTTCAAATGCCCGCTGTGCGATTTGACGATCCCATACACCTGCGACAGCCCCAACCCGGTGCCCTTCCCCGGCTCTTTGGTGGTGAAGAACGGTTCAAAGATGCGCGGCAGATCCTGCGCGGCGATCCCCACCCCGCTGTCGGCGACTTCCAGGCACACCCAGGCCCCCTGGTCCACATCGCCGCAGGTCACACATTGGACCGGCTCGCCCGCCTGCGGGCGATAGACGCGCACCTGCAGCTGCCCGCCATCGGGCATGGCATCCCGGGCGTTGACGCACAGGTTCATCACCAGCTGCTGCAGGCGGGTCGGGTCGGCCTCGATGGCGTAGGCCGGGTCCTGCGCCTGCAGCTGGATGTGGATGTTCTCCGGCAGGGTGCGCTCCAGCAGTTTGACCTGTTCTTTGATAAAAGGCAGCAGCTCCATCGGACGGCGTTCCAGCACCGAGCGCCGGCTGAAATCCAGGATCTGCTGGATCAGGTCCGATGCCCGCCGGGCCTGTTGGGCCACGGTCTGCAGCCGTTCGTTGGTCTTGCTGCTCAGGTCGGGGGTGTTCAGCACCATTTCGGTGTAGAGCAGAATCACTGCCAGGATGTTGTTGAAGTCGTGGGCAATGCCGGCTGCCATCTGGCCCACCGCCGCCAGGCGGTCCTGCTGCTGCATATGGCGCTGCACCTCGCGCTCCTGGGTCACCTCACGCAGCACCATGACCCAGTGGTGCGGGCCGGCGTCTTCGTCCATCGGCCGGGCGATCACCTCAAAGATGTGCAGGCCGCTTTTGACTTCGTGCCACAGCCCCGGGGGTGGAGAGTTGAGCAGTTCGGCCAGCGGGCGTTCTCCCAGGCGCGCCAGCGGACGGTCCTCGTCGGCCGCGCCCAGCGCCTGCAGGTGCAGGCGGGCCGCCGGGTTGGCCAGGATCACCCGACCGGCCGAATCGAGCAGCAGCACGCCCTCCGGGACGGTGTTCATGATCTCACTCAGCTGGCGCTCCTGGCTGCGCACCTGGGCCAGCAGCAGCTCGCGTTCCTTCTCAACCCGCCGCCGTTCCTGCAGCTCGCCAGACAGCTCCAGGTTGGCTTGCAGCAGGGCGGCGGTGCGTTCGGCCACGCGCTGCTCCAGGGCTTCGTTGGCCTGCTGCAGGGCCGTCTCGAAGTGCAGGCGCTCAGCCACTTCTTGCTGCAGGCGGTCGTTCTGCTCAGACAGCTGGCGCTGCAGCAGGCGCAGCGTCAGGTGGGTTTCGACGCGCGCCAGCACTTCCTTCACCTGGAACGGTTTGGTTATGTAATCCACGCCCCCGGCGGCGAAGCCCTGCACCTTGTCCATCTGGTCGTCCAGCGCGCTGACAAAGATCACCGGCACCGGCTGCAGCCGCGGGTCGCTTTTCAGCCGCCGACAGACCTCGTAGCCGTCCATCCCAGGCATGCGGATGTCCAGCAGGATCAACTCGGGCGAGAACTGGTTGGCGGCCTGCAGCGCCTGGATGCCGTCGGCGGCTTCGCGTACGCCATAGCCCTGGCGGCGCAGCATGGCTGAAAGCAGCTGCAGGTTGGGCAGCGTATCGTCGACGATCAGGATCTCGATCTGGGCCAGCGGGTGGGGCAGCGCCGGGCGCGCTTCGGGAGGTTGGGGCATGGCGAATGTTTCACAGCTTTCATTTGACCGGGGTCAGGAGATGCAGCAGTTGGATTGTAACAGAGGATGCGTAGAACTGCATCCCCGGGCGCGGACGGCAAGGTCAGCCGCCCGCGCCGGTCTGCAGCCAACGGTTAAAGAACTCCAGCACGCGCCGTTCGTATTCCGGGCCGGCGACGGCGTAGTTCGTGCCGTGGTCCCCGCCGGGGACGACCCACAGCTCCTTTGGCGGCCCAGCGGCGGCGTACTGCAGCTCGCCGCGCCCGATCTGCAGCTCCTGCGAGCCGTAAATCAGCAGCACCGGGCGCGGGCTGATGAGCGGCAGGTCATCTACCGGGCTGATGCGGAACGGATTGACCCCATGCTGGACGTAGAACATCCCGGCAACGCTGTACAGGAACAGGCGCTCCAGCGGGCCGCCGCCCTCGCCTTCGCCGGTGAAATCGCGCCCCATGTTGAAATAACCGCCCTCGGCCACCAGCGCGGCGATCTCGGGCCGGCGGGCGGCGGCGCGGATGGCGGTCACCCCGCCCATAGAAAACCCGAACGCGGCGGTGGTCTGCACCTCGGGCCGCCCGCCCAGGTAGTCGAGGGCGGCCTGGGCGTCCAGCAGCTCGTTTGCCCCGATCGTCACCGCCGCCGGCGGGCTGGCGCAGACCCGGCTGCCCACCTGCAGCGCCCCGTAGCCGGCGGTGAGCAGGAAACCCAGCGGGGGCAGGTTGTCGCCCAGCGCCCCGCCCGGCCCGCCCAACGCCAGCACCACCCGCCCATTGCGCGGTGGATAGTACCAGGCCGGCAGCTGCAGCCCGTCGGGAGTGGTCAGCGTCACCGGCGACGGGTTGGGGAAACCAACCAGCGGGCGCGGATCATGACAGCCGGGGTGGCCCAGCGCATAGACATAGCTGCCCGCCAGCGCCGCGTCCGATGCGAACCCCAGCGCCAGCAGCGCCAGGACGGCGAAGCGCGCCAGGCGCAGCCGGCGGGTGCGGCGAGACAGCGGGGCAGGGGCGGCTGCCGGGCGGGGCATGGCGGTTCAGTACAGCGCCGGGTGCGGGTCGAGGCGCGTCAGCCCGGCCGCTTGAGCCAGCTGCACCGCCGCCTGGTACTCGGCGCGGGTCACCGGGCGGTTCAACTGCGGGTATTGGTGCGGGTTCTGGCGCACGTTGTATTCGGGGTGGTACTGGTCCATCAGGTTCAGGTAGGTGGCGGGTGAGATGGCCTGGGCCAGGAACCGCACCACATCGTTGACGCCCGAGACCCCGTTTGGCAGCAGCAGGTGGCGCACCAGCAGGCCGCGCGTAGCCAGCCCGTTTTCGTCCAGCTGCAGGTCGCCCACCTGGCGGTGCATCTCCAGCACCGCCGCCTGGTTGACGCGCGGGTAGTTCTTGACCCGCGACAGGCGCTGCCCGGTCTGGGCGCTGGCGTATTTCATATCCGGCATGTAGATATCGATGATGCCGTCCAGCAGGCGCAGCCCGCCTGGCGAGTCGTACCCGCCGGTGTTGTAGACCAGCGGCAGGCGCAGCCCCTGGCGGGCAGCCAGCAGCACCGCTTCGATGATCTGCGCCAGCACGTGGGTGGGCGAGACCAGGTTGATATTGTGGCAGCCTTCATCCTGCAGCGCGAGCATGATCTGCGCCAACTGTTCGTCGTCCAGCGGCAGCCCGGCGTCGGTCTGGCTGATGTCGTGGTTCTGGCAGAACTGGCAGCGCAGGTTGCAGCGGGCGAAGAAGATCGTCCCCGAGCCGCGCCAGCCGCGCAGCGGGTCTTCTTCCCCCAGGTGCGGCCCGTAACTGCTGACCAGCGCCACAGCCCCGGTTTGGCAGACCCCCAGGCGGCCTGCCAGGCGGTCGGCGCGGCACTCCCAGGCGCACAGGTCGCAGCGTTCCAATCGCCGGCGCGCTTCCCCGGCGCGCCGCTCCAGCTCGCCGCTGTCCAGCAGACTCAGGTAGGCCGCACGAAACTCTGCCATGCGCCAAGTATACCCGCGGCGCGGCGAATTGGGGGGCATTTTTATCGCGCGGCGGCCTGCAGCGCGCTGGTATAATCAGCGCAATAAAATGCCGCAAACACTTTGCCGCAAATCCTTCGCCTGAGGAGAGTTGTTCATGATGGAAAAATCGCTCGCAGAAGCCCTGGCCGCCGGGGATCCGTTGGTGGCTGATGGCGCCACCGGTACCATGCTGATGGCGGCCGGTCTGCCGGCCGGGTCGGCCCCGGAGCTGTGGAACATCGAGCAGCCGGAGAAAATCCTGGCCCTGCACAACGCCTACCTGCAGGCCGGCTCGCAGATCATCCTGACCAATTCCTTCGGCGGGTCGCCGTTAAAGCTGGCCAAGGCCGGCCTGGGCGAGCGGGCGCATGCCTTGAACCTGGCCGCCGCGCGTCTGGCGGTGCAGGCCGCCGCCGGTCGGGCTTATGTGGCCGGCGATATCGGCCCCACCGGCGAACTAATGAAGCCGATGGGCCCGCTGACCTACGAAGCCGCTTTTGAGACCTTCGCCCAACAGGCGGCCGCATTGGCCGAGGGCGGGGTGGACCTGATCTGGATCGAGACCATGACCGATCTGAACGAAGCCAGGGCGGCGG
This sequence comes from Chloroflexota bacterium, assembly GCA_046089985.1. Classification (GTDB taxonomy): domain Bacteria; phylum Chloroflexota; class Anaerolineae; order Anaerolineales; family UBA4823; genus RBG-16-57-11. Next base: position 6,642 of record JBJSYW010000567.1, on the reverse strand, counting down.
TCAGTGCGGCGCGCCAGGCCACCACGCTGCCGGTGTTCTGCACGCTCAGCTTCGGGCGCAAGGCGCGCACCATGATGGGCGTCAGCGCCAAACAGGCTGCCCAGGAGCTGTGGCCGCTGGGGCTGAGCGCCATCGGCGCGAACTGCGGCGAAGGCCTGGAGATGATCCCCGAGGTGCTGCGCCAGATGCGCGAAGCCGCGCCCGAGGCGGTGTTGATCGCCAAGCCCAACGCCGGCCTGCCGCGCCTGGTGGGCGGGCAGACGGTCTATGACGTCACCCCGCAGCAGTTCGCGCTGACGATGGACGATTTTGTCACCCGCGGGGCGCAGGTGATCGGCTCGTGCTGTGGCAGCAGCCCAGAGTATATCCGGGCCCTGGCTGCTCGCTGATCCCCGCGGGCGGAGCAGCGCATCCGCAGGCTTTAAACTGAAGGGCCGCCCAACCTCGCTTGCAGATTGGGCGGCCCCAGGACCGAGGCAGCGGGGTCAGCCGGCGTGCAGCCCACGCCAGACGCGCTCGGGCGTGAGCGGGAAATCATCAAACCACACCCCGGTGGCGTCTTTCACTGCCGCCGCCACCGCCGGGGCAAACGGCAGCACCGGCATCTCGCCGACGCCGCGCGCCCCCCACGGGCCGCGTGGGTCGGGGATCTCCAGCACGTTCAACTGCAGGTTGTCGGGCAGGTCCAGGGCGGTTGGGATCAGGTAGGTCGAGAAGTTGGGGGTCAGCACCCGGCCTTCCTTTTCTACGAAGTTCTCCATTAGCGCATAGCCGAGCGACTGCACCAACCCGCCCTCCAGCTGGCCTTCCACCTGGGTTGGGTTGATCGCCCTGCCGATGTCGTTGGCACAGATCACGTTTAGCACGCGCACCCGCCCGGTCTCCATATCGACCTCCACTTCCACCGCTTCAGCGGTGTAAGCCAGCGAGACCATCGGATCGCAGGCGCCGGTCTCTGGGTCGGGGGAAGTGGTGCTGGGGGCCAGGTATTTGTAAACCAGCTTCACCGGCCGCTCCTCGTTCTCCCATTCTGCCAGCGCCTTGGGGGCGGCTTCACGTAGGGCGTTGCCGATCATGAAGGTCATGCGGGAAGCCGAGACAGCGCCGCTGTCGTTGGCCTGGGTGGTGTCGGGGTGGGTGACTTCGATCCGCTCCCACGGCAGGCCCAAGGTCTCGGCCGCCATCTGGTGGATGACGGTATGAGCGCCCTGTCCGACCTCGGTGGCGGTGTGGCGGATGATGGCTTTTTCGATCTCAGCCTCGCCGTGCAGTTCGATGGTGACCCAGCAGTACTCCTGGAAGCCGTGCCCGAACCCGGCGTTCTTGAATGAGCAGGCCAGCCCAAGCCCGCGGCGCAGGCGCGGGTTGGCGGGCGCGGCCGGCGCGCCGGCGCGCTGCCAACCGCCGGCGTGCGCCTGCCAGCCGGCCTGCCGGGCGCATTCGCTCAACACCTCGGGCATACTCACCCCGGGCGGGAAGGGCGAACCGGTGTTCAGGGTGGTGCCTTCGCGGGCGATGTTGCGCATGCGCAGCTCCACCGGGTCCATCCCCAGCGCTTCGGCCAGTTTGGCCATCTGCATCTCGGCCACATAAGCGCCCTGCGGCGCGCCGAAACCACGCATCGCGCCGCGCGGCACGTTGTTGGTGTATATATCAAAGCCGTCGACCCATACATTGGGGATCTCATACGGCCCGGTGCTGTTCAGGCAGGCCACGTTGACCACCACCGGGGTGGTGAACAGGTACGCGCCGCCGTCGGAGAGCAGCCGGTTGTGCGCCGCCACCACTTTGCCGTCTTTGGTGGCCCCCCAGCGGGCAAAGATCTTGAATGGGTGGCGCTTGCAGTGGTCGATCATCGACTCTTCGCGTGTCAGCACCACCTTCACCGGGCGCGGGATGCCGCGTTCGTGCAGCTTCAGGGCCGCCAGCCCCAGCACGATCTGCACCCCGATGTCCTCGCGCCCGCCGAATGCGCCCCCGACTACCGGGTAGATCACCCGCACGCGCTCCTCGGGCAGGCCCAGGGCGTGGGCGATCTCGCTGCGGTCTTTGTGCGCCCATTGGCCGGTGACCATCATCGCCACCCGCCCTTCTTCGTCGATGTATCCGACTCCGGACTCGGTATTGAAGAAGGCATGCTCCTGGGCCGGGGTCTGGTAAACCGCCTCCACGATCACATCGGCCATTGCGAAACCCAGCTCCACGCTGCCCTTGCGGGTCTTGCGGTGGGCGAAGACGTTGCTGCCCTTATCGGGGTGCAGCACCACCGCGTCCGGCTGCATGGCTTGCTCCGGGCCGGTCACCACCGGCAGGTCTTCATACTCCACCTCAATCAGCCGGCGGGCTTTCTCGGCGATATGCTCGCTCTCGGCGATCACCAGGGCGATCTTGTCGCCCACGTAGCGCACCCGGTCGGTGTATGGCTTGGGCGAGCCGGGGCCGACCAGCACCGGCTGGTCGGTGATGTAATAACCGAACTCGTTGACCGGTACATCGCGGGAGGTCAACACCGCCAGCACACCGGGCACGGCTTCGGCCGCGGCGGTCTCGACGCGCTTGACGATGGCGTGCGGCCGCCCGGCGAACAGGATTTTCATGTATGCCTGCCCGGGCAGGTTCAGGTCGCAGGCAAACTGCGCCTCGCCGGTCACCTTGGCCTGGGCGTCTACCCGCAGGGAAGATTGTCCAATATAGGTTGCCATATCGATCTCCTACTCGGCCGGCCCGTTCATTACAACGGCGGCTTTTTCGATGGCTTCGATAATTTTATAGTAACCGGTGCAGCGGCACAGGTTGCCCGAGATGGCATGCAGGATGTCCTCATGGGTCGGGGTGCATTTTTCTTCCAACAGCTTGACCGCCGACATCACGAAGCCGGGGGTGCAGAACCCGCACTGCACTGCGCCATATTCGAGGAAAGCCGCCTGTACCGGGTGCAGCGCGCCTTCGCGGCCGATGCCTTCGACAGTGCGGATCTCGGCTCCGTGAGCGCGCGGGCCGGGCACCAGGCAGCTCATCACGGCTTTGCCGTCCAGGAAGACCGTGCAGGCCCCGCACTCGCCCTCGCCGCAGGCGATCTTGGTGCCGGGCAGCTGGCCTTCATCTCGCAGCAGGTTAGCCAGGGTCTTGTGCTGGCCTGAGACAAAGGTCAGCGGCATCCCGTTGACGACGGCGCGCAGCGGGTCGGCGTGGCGGTAGCCGCCCTGCCAGCCGCCGCGCGGCCCTTCCTCGGTGCACAGCAGCACCGGCTCATCGGGGATGGCTGCCAGGCACTCGCCGCGCCCCAGCGCTTCCAGCCCGCGTCGGGCGCACACCCGCACCATCTCCTGGCGGTAATCGGCCGAGGCGCGCACGTCGCTGATCGGCCGGGCAGCCTGCCCGGTCAGCCGGGCGGCTGCCTCGATCGTTTCAGCGTCCAGGCGTTTGCCCACCAGGTAATCCTGGGCCGCCTGGGCGTGCACGATCACCGGCGCGACCGCTCCCAGGGTGATCGCCGCCGAGCTAACGACCTCCCCTTCAAATGTCAGCAGCAGGCTGACGTTGATTACCGAGATGGCCTGCGAGTTGCGCAGCGCCAGCTTGACAAAACCGCCGTGCTGCTCCGGGCGCATAGCCGGGAAGGTGATATCCACCAGCATCTCTTCCGGCTGCAGCACCGTCTTGCGCACGCCGGTATAGAACTCGCTCAGCGGCACCAGACGCTCGCCGGCGCTGGACTGCAGCCGCAGCGCCGAGCCGAGGGCCATCAGCGGGCCGATGGTGTCGTTAGCCGGCGATGCGGTCACCAGGTTGCCCGCCAGCGTGCCGCGGTTGCGGATCTGCGGCGAGCCAACCTGCCAGCAGGCTTCGACCAGCGGCCGGGCAGCCGTGCGCAGCAGGCGCGAGCCAACGCAGTCGTTGTGTGTGACCAGCGGGCCGATATGGATGAAACCATCCTCGTCCAGGGAGATGTCGCTCATCCCGGGCAGGCGCGAGATATCCACCAGCGTCTCTACGCCCGGCCGCAGGCCGTGCTCCAGCTCCAGCACCAGGTCGGTGGCCCCGGCGACCAGGCGGGCGCGCCCTGGCTGCTGGGTCAACAGGGCCAGCGCTTCATCCACGCTGGCGGCGAGATAGTATTGTTCCCACATGGCAGCTTTTTAAGCCTCCAATTTATTGAGAGTCCCGGGGTTTTGCCCGAGCGTTTGCGAGGGGATGGATGAATTTGTCTTACAACACTGCTATTATAACCCGGCCTTTTTCGGCGTGGGCGGCAATGCCTGCTAAACGGCAATATTGGGGGCGAAATCAGCGCGCATTTGCGGCGGGATGCGCACCGGCTGGCCGCTCTGCAGGCTGACCCACACGCTCAGCGTATCCACCTGGGCCAACAGCGCCCCGTCGGATACCCGGGTGATGGTGTAGCAGCGTTGGGCGGTGGAGCGGCGGGCGTTGTAGATCCAGGCGCTGATCTGCAGTTCGTCGCCGAACAGTGCCGGTTGCAGGTACTGCACCCGCAGCCGGCGCAGGTAGATCCCAATGCCCATCTGCGCCAGCCGCTCCCACGGCCAGCCGAAATGCTCGGTGGCGGCGAAGCCGCAGTCGCTGGCATAGACGGCATAGTTGGCGTTATTGACGTGTCCCACCGGGTCGATCTCCTGCCAGGCCACCCGCCGGCGCTGGACGAAAGCGCCGGGCGGGGCGGGCGGCAGGCTGGGGAAGGGATCGCCCATGCCATCCGGCGGGTTCCCTTCCGGGTAGAACGCATCGATCAACGCCTGCGGGATGCGCGCCGGCCGCTGCAGGCGGGTGTCCATAAACACCCAGTCGCTCCAGCCGGTGGCCACCGGGCCGGCCTCCTGCGGATCGCCGGTGCGGGTGAATACGTAGCTGCGCCGCGAAGTGACGCGCCGGAAGTCGGCCACCTGGGTGGCGACAGCGGCTTCCTGGTTGTAACCCAGCGGGCGCAGGAATTCCAGCTCGGATTCGCGGATCAACCAGATGCGCTGCATGCCGGCGTAGTGTTCCAGGCCATAGCCGGCGGCGGCGGAGGCGTTGAAGGCGGCTTCCTGCATATAGCGCAGGTAGTTAGCGTTGTTCAGGTGACCGTATGCGTCGCACTCGTAGTAGCGCACGCGGAAGGTGCTGGTGTGGGTGAATGGCATGCGCTTACCCGTAGACCTGCGGGTTGACGCAGTGGGGCAGGCGCTGCCCATCCAGCCCGGCCAGCAGGTTTTGGCAGGCCAGTTCAGCCATCCGGCGGCGGGTGTTGGTGGTGGCCGAGCCGATGTGCGGCACAATCAGGCAGTTCGGCTGCTGGAACAGCGCGTGATCGGGCGGCAGCGGCTCGGGCACGGTTACGTCCAGCGCCGCCCCGGCGATCCAGCCCTGCTGCAGCGCCTGCAGCAGGGCTTCCTGCTGCACGATTGGGCCGCGGGCGGTGTTGACCAGGATGGCGGTGGGTTTCATCTTCTGCAAGGCGGCTGCGTCGATCAGGCCGCGGGTCTCATCGTTCAGCGGGGTGTGCAGCGAGACAAAATCGCTGCGCGCCAGCAGCGCCTCCAGTGGCAGCGCTTCCGCCCCCAACTCGGCCTCCAACTCGGGAACGCGCCGGCGGTCGTGATACACGATGCGCATCCCGAAGGCGCGCGCCCGGCGCGCCACGGCCTGGCCGATCTTGCCCAGCCCGATAATGCCCAGCGTGGCCCCATCCAAGTCGGCCCCCAGCCAGCCGGCCGGCGACCAGGTCTTCCAGCGCCCCTGGCGGGCGTCCTGGGCGGCGGGCGCGATCCGGCGGGCGGCGGCCAGCAGCAGCGTCAGCGCCAGGTCGGCGGTGCCTTCGGTCAGCACGCCGGGGGTGTTACCGACCGGGATGCCGCGCCGGGTGCAGGCGTCCACGTCGATGTTATCGTAACCGACCGCCATATTGCTGACCACGCGCAGGCCCGGCGCCTGGGCCAGCAGATCGGCGCCCACCGGGATGGTCAGCAGGGACAGCAGACCGGCGGCCTCGGGCAGGCGCTGCTGCAGGCCCGCAGCCAGGGCGGTGGCGTCCCACGGCCCGCTGACCACCCGGCAGCGGCCTTCCAGCAGCGAGAGCCAGCCTTCCGGCAGGGAATGGGTGACCAGGACCAGCGGCAGTGTATCCAAGGGGCAGCTCCTTAAACGAAATCGTGGGCGGGTGCGCCGGCGATTGCCGAGCCACACCCGCCCACGATTATATTCGATTCTGCGCTTAATCGGCCAGTGGGCGCACGCAGTCGGCGGCGTCGTTGCCCGGGCTGTTGACCAGGGTGGAGACCGGGTGGGCGCGCATGGCTTCGGCCGGGTAGGGCTGCAGCAGCCCGGTCAGGCGAGCCGGAGGGACTTCGCCGGGGGTCAGCCACTGCGCATAGGCAGAAGGCGGCAGCACCACCGGCATGCGGTTGTGGGTCTCGGCCATCAAGGGGTTCGGCTCGGTGGTGATGATCGTGCACGACAGGATGCGCGAGCCGTCCGGCGCGTTCCAGTCCTCCCACAGACCGGCGAAGGCGAACGGCTGCCCGTCTTGCATGGTGATGTACATGGGCGTCTTGCCGCGCTTGCCCGGCTCGGCGCGCCACTCGTAAAACCCGCTGGCGGGCACCAGGCAGCGCCGGCGTTTGAAGGCGCTGCGGAAGGCCG
>JBJSYW010000566.1:0-3435 GCA_046089985.1 Chloroflexota bacterium | reverse complement strand
GCAGCAGCATCCAGCCATAGGGCAGGTCCTGGCTGGCGGTGGCCTCATCCAGCCCATCCTGCACCGCCATCACGTAGTGCCCGGGCTGCCCTATGGCTGGATGCTGCTGCAGCAGGACGGCCAACCGGTGGGCACGCTGCGCGCCTGCCGCGATGACAACCCGCAGGACGGCTACATTGAGAAGCTGAGCGTGCGCGCCGAACTGCGCGGGCGCGGCCTGGGCCGGGCGCTGGTGCGCCAGGCGCTGGGCTTCCTGTGTGCGCGCGGCTTCCATACCGTCTACCTGAGCGTCTCGGCGGAGAATGACGCCGCCGTCCGCCTGTACCTGGCGGAGGGCTTCCAGAAGACGCAGGTGATGGTGTGCTACGCCTATACCCTGCCTGCCTGAGCGGCGGCGGTGAGGGGCTGCCAGACAGACCGGCCGGCTGCCGGCGCGGGGATCACAAAACCGGGCCGGTTCACGCGCAAAAAATCCTTGATCGGTGGAGCGAAGATTGAAGATCCAGATTTACACCATGCAAACCGTTGAAGAGGCCCTGGAGCTGGCCAGGTTGGGGGTGGAGCACCTTGGGCTGACCCCCGGCGAGTACGGCCTGCCGGGCGAGATCAGCTTCGCAGCCGCCGCCGAGATCGCTGCCGCGCTGCGCGGCCGGGCGACCTCGGTGGCGCTGACCGTGGACGATAACCTGGAGCGCATCGCGGCTATGGTCGCGGCGGTGCGTCCGGATATCCTGCATCTGTGCGGCCTGGCCGGGTCGCAGTCGCCCGAGCAGGTGGCCGAGCTGCGCCGCCGGCTGCCGGGCCTGCCGCTGATGCAGGCCATCTCGGTGGGCGGGCCGACTGCGTTGCAGGAAGCCCTGGCCTATCATGAACTGGTCGATTACCTGATCCTGGACACCCAGGCGCCGGATATCGCCGGGATTGGCGCATCCGGGCGCACGCACGACTGGAACGTCAGCCGGGCGATTGTGCAGCAGGCGCGCTGCCCGGTGGTGCTGGCGGGCGGTCTGTCGCCTGAGAACGTAGCCGAGGCGGTGCGCGCCGTGCGCCCGTGGGCGGTCGATTCGCTGACTCACACCAACCGCCGGCTGCCTGGCGGCGGCTTCCGCAAAGACCCGGACCGGGTGGAGGCGTTTGCGCAGGCAGCGCGCGAGGCCGCCCGCGATGTTGCGCCATGAACCGCAGCGCCCCGGTGCTGGCGGTGGGCGATGTAAATGTAGACCTGGTGGTCCCGCCGTTTGACGCCGCTGCGCCGGGCGCGGCCGGCAGCCCGCCGACGCACCCCACCCCGCAGCTGCACGGCGGCGGGTCATCGGCCAACACGGCAGTGGCGCTGGCGCGCCTGGGGCTGCCGGTGGCCTTCGCCGGGACGATCGGCGACGACGGCTTTGGCCGCTGGGAGATCGCCGATCTGCAGCGGGAAGGCGTGGACCTGCGCGGTCTGCGCCTGGAGCGGGATGCCTTTACGCTGATGGCGCTGGCGCTGATCCAGCCGGACGGCGAGCGGCGCATCCTGATCTGGCCGCCCAGCGGCGGGGCGCACAGCCGCTTCCGTCCGGAAGATCTCGATCCACAGCAGGTGGCCGGGGCGGCCTGGCTGCACACCTCCGGGATCTGCCTGCGCCAGCCGCCGCTCAGCGAGGCGGTGCTGCACGCCATGCGCCTGGCGCGGGCGGCGGGCGTGCCGGTCTCGCTGGATCTGAACCTGCGCCTGGAGAGTTTCGGGCTGGACCAGGCCGGGCGCGAACGCTTCTGGCAGGCCATCCGGCTTAGCGATGTGGTGTTGGGCAGCGCCTATGATGAGATCGCCCCGCTGGCCGGCGGCGCTGAGCGGGCTGCTGCCGGCGCGCCGGCGGATGGCGCGGCGCACTCGGAGGGGGGCGCGCACGCTGAGGGCGGCGCACAGGCCGCGCTGGAGCGGGCGCTGGCGGCGTTGAGCGATGGCGGGCGCACGGTGGTGGCGCGCCTGGGTGCAGGCGGGGCGCTGGCACAGTCGCCGCTCGGGCGCTTTGTCTCGCCGGCGTTTCCGGCCGCGGTAGTCGATACGCTGGGCGCGGGGGATGCCTTCAATGGCGGGTTTATCGCCGCTCAGCTGGCGGGGGCCGGCCTGCCCACCTGCCTGCGCTGGGGCAACGCCGCCGCGGCGCTCAAGATTGGCCAGATGGGGGCGCGTGGCCTGCCTGATCGCCGTCAAATTGAATTGCTGCTCAACGGAGAATTGTGATATATTTTACTAATCGGATGGGATATGGTACTCATCGGCCCGGGGATGCTTGCTTATGACCCTCTATCTAATAATTGCTGTCCTGATCGTGATCATCCTGGCCCAGTCGGTGGTGATCTACCGCCTTTGGCGGCAGACCCGCCGCGAGACCCTGGGTTTGAACGAACTGACCGAGGACGCGCTGAAGGAGCTGTATCACCTTTCGCGCGAAACGCCGCGGGTCAGCGAGCGCGACCTGGCGCGGGCCGCAGACCTGCCGCCGGCGCGCTTTGACCTGGTGCGGGCCGAGCTGCAGCGCCGCGGCTGGGCCGGCGTCGATGAGGGCGGTTTGCGCATCCAGCGCCCCGGCGAGCGGCGGGCGATCGAGCTGATCCGCGCCCACCGCCTGTGGGAGCGCTACCTGGTCGACCGGGAGGGCCTGGCGCTGGATGCGATCCACGCCGAGGCGATGCGCCGCGAGCACCTGACCAGCCCGGAGGAGATCGCCCGGCTGGATGCCGAGCTGGGCTTCCCAAAGTTTGACCCACACGGCGACCCGATCCCGCCCGCCGAAGGCGACCTGCCGCACCATGCCGGCGGCGCGCCGCTGGCGCGCTGGCCCGAGCGCGCCCCGGCGCGCATTGTGCACGTGGAGGATGAACCGCCGGCGCTGTTCTCGCAGCTGGCCCTGCTGGGGCTGACCCCCGGGGCGCAGGTCGAGATCGACGAGCGCCTGCCAAACCGGGTGCTGGTGTGGTCCGGGCGGCAGCGCCTGGCGCTGGCCCCGGCGGCGGTGGAGATGATCTTCGTCGCCGAGCCGCTGCCCGAGTGCATGCCGCTGTCGGAGATCGAGATCGGCCAGGCGGCGCGCGTGGCGGCTTTCAGCGAAACGCTCTCACCGGGCGGCGCGGCCGGCGCGGCGCTGGCCCCCGGGCTGGCGCCCGGTATCGAGGTGGCCGCGGTGCGCGCCGATCCGCTCGGCGACCCGGTTTTCTACCGCATCGACGGGCGCGAGCTGGCCCTCAGCCGCATCCAGGCCAACCAGGTGCTGGTGGACCCCGCCAGCTTGCGCGAGATCCCCCTGCCGCGGCGCGGCTGGCTGGTGGAGGAACTGGCCCACATCCGTGAGCTATTTGTGCGCTATGGCAGCCTGGCGGTGCTCAAGCGCGGCCTGGTGTTCTTCGGCCCGGCGTTTGTGATCAGCGTTGGCTACATGGACCCCGGCAACTGGG
>JBJSYW010000565.1:0-10504 GCA_046089985.1 Chloroflexota bacterium | reverse complement strand
CCGGGGTTTCGATGGCGACCCTGCGCGCCTGGGAACGGCGTTATAACTTCCCTGAGTCCGAACGGACCGCCGGCGGGCACCGCCTGTACTCCGAGCGTGATGTAATGCGCCTGCGCTGGGTGAAAGAGCGCATCGAAGAGGGTATGCAGACCGCCCAGGCGATCAATGCGCTGCGCCACCAGGAGCAGACTGGCAGCCTGACGCTGGTCGATCCGGTGAGCAGCCCGGCGGAAGAGCGGCCAGTCGAGCGCTACGAGCGCGGCGGGGCGCACCTGCCGGCGCTGACCGAGCGCCTGGTGGAAACGCTGATGCAGCGCGACCTGGCCCGCGCCGATACCCTGCTGGGCGAAGCGCTGGCGCTCTCATCGCCCGAGGATCTGATCCTGGATGTGATCGGGCCGGCGATGGCAGCGATCGGTGAGGCCTGGGAAGAGGGCAAGATCACCGTCGCCACCGAGCACCTGGGCACCAACTATCTGCGCCAGCGGCTGCTGATGTGGATGGTCAGCGGGCCGCCGCCGCGCGCCACCAACCCGATCGTGCTTGCCTGCGCGCCGAATGAGTGGCACGAGGGCAGCCTGTTGATCCTGGGCGCGCTGCTGCGCCGGCGGCGCTGGCCGGTGGCCTACCTGGGCCAATCGGTGCCGCTGCCCGACCTGGCGTCCTTTGTGCGCGAGCTGCGCCCTTCCATGGTGCTTACCATCGCCATGACCGAGAACGCCGCTGCCGAACTGGCCGAATGGCCGCACTGGCTGCCGGATATCGCCCAGAGCGGCCGGCCGCCGCTGGGCTATGGCGGACGCATCTTCCGCATCCACCCCGAATGGCGCTTACGCGTGGCGGGCACCTATCTGGGCGACAACTTCCGCGACGGCCTGGCCAACATCGAACGCATGCTGACCCAGAGCTGAGCATAATTTTGGTCATCGAACCGTGTGGGGCGTCCTTGTGGATGCCCCACACGGCCTTTAATTTCCGGTATAATTCCCGCTTGCGCGGCGCTCAGCCGCCAGACCCTGATCAAACCAAACGAGGTGCTTATGTCTTCACGCTCTGATCGCGCCCGCCGCCGGGCAGCCAAAATCCGCAACCAGCGCATCGCGCTGATCGTCATCGGTGTGCTGCTGCTCGCCGCCGGAGGCTACTTCGCCTTCACCCGCCTGCAGCCGCAAGACAGCGCAGCCACTGCGCCGGCCGCAGCCGGGCTGCCCAACCTGGATAACCTGACCCCCGCCGGCAGCGGGCTGGAGCTGCGCGATGACGTGGTCGGGACCGGCGCTGAAGCCACCGCCGGGAAGACCGTCACCGTCCACTACACCGGCTGGCTGCGCTCCGACGGCACCAAATTCGACTCGTCGGCCGGCGGGCAGCCGTTCAGCTTCACGCTCGGCTCCGGCGGCGTGATCGAAGGTTGGGAGATGGGCGTCGCCGGCATGAAGGTCGGCGGGAAGCGGCTGCTGGTCATCCCGCCCGAGTTGGGCTACGGGCCCAACGATTACGGGCCGATCCCCGGCGGCTCCACCCTGATCTTCGAGGTTGAACTGCTGGATGTGAAGTAACCCGTCATCCGCGCGCCGGCCAACGGCGTTCGAGATCATCAAGCCGGGGCTGCCTCGATGAGGCAGCCCCGGCCTGATTTAACCGTCCAGATGGACTCAGTCCTGCAGATCGGCAGCGTGCAGCGTGTTGCGCATCAGCATGGCGATGGTCATCGGGCCTACGCCGCCCGGCACCGGGGTGATCCAGCCGGCCACTTCCTTGGCCTCATCGAAGTTGACATCGCCCACCAGGCGCTTGCCGCTCTTCTTGGTCGGGTCGGCGATCTCGTTGATACCGACGTCGATCACCGCCGCGCCGGGCTTGATCCAATCGCCGCGCACCATCTGGGTGCGGCCGATGGCGGCGATGACAATGTCGGCGCTGCGCACCACGCCGGGCAGATCCTGGGTGCGCGAGTGGCACACGGTGACCGTGGCGTTGCGGCCAATCAGCAGCAGCGCGGCCGGCATACCGACGATGTTGGAGCGCCCGAGCACCACCGCATTTGCGCCTTCAATCTTCACCCCCACCTGGTCCAGCAGGTAGATGCAGCCAAACGGGGTGCACGGCACGAACAGCGGGTCGCGGCCCTTCTGCGCCAGGCGGCCGATGTTCAACGGCGAGAAACCGTCCACGTCCTTCTCAATCCCGATCAACGACAGCACGCGCTCTTCGTCGATGTGCTTGGGCATCGGCAGCTGCACCAGGATGCCGTTGATCTTCGGGTCGGCGTTCAGCGCCGCCACCTGCTCTTCAACCTGCTCCTGGGTGGCGTCGACCGGCAGCTTGCAGCTGACCGAACCCATCCCAAGCTCCTGGCAGGCTTTACCCTTCGAAGCGACATACGCGGCCGAATCCGGCCGGTCGCCCACCAGGACGGTGGCCAGCGTTGGCTGCGGTTTTCCCTGCGCTACGCGCTGGGCCACGGCTGCAGCAACTTCTTCACGCACTTTCTGAGCGATTGCTTTTCCGTCGATCAATTGAGCGGTCATCTTTTTCCTCGTTTTTAATCAAATTCGGGCCAATGCTACGATATTTTAACCGATTGTCCGGCAGTTGGCCGGCAGGGGTTGTCAGCTTTTTCGGCGGAAGATTGTCACATGCCGCCGCCGGGGCGCAGCACGGCAGTGGTGCGCGCCGCGGCGCAGCCAGGTCAATCCAGCTCCAGCTTGATCAGGTCGTCAGGCTCATCGGCAGCCGGGTCCGCGCGCCGGGCGGAACCGGGTTCCGCCTCGGCCAGGTCATCGCCCAGGCGGCGCTCATCCGCCTGCCGCGCCTCCGGCGGGCGGCGTACGGGCGGGTGGGCGGCTGCAGCCGGTGCATCCGCCGGCGGGTTGATCGACCAGCGCCGCTCGGCAGCCAGCGGCGTCTCCGGCCGGCGGCGGAACAGGCTCGATCGGCGGGCGGCGGGCAGGCCCAGCGGGTATTCCACCATGTCTAGCAGCATCTCGCCGGCCGCAGCAGCCAGCGTGGTAAAGGCAAAGGCTTTCAACATTAACTGCCAACCGGCGTACAGCCCGGCCTCACCGTACAGCCCCAGCCACAGCCCCAACAGAGCGTGCCCCAACAGCAGCGTCCCTGCACCCAGCAGGCCCAACAGCAGCCCGGCCCGGATGCGCCGGCGCTGCAGCCAGGGTTTCTCGGACAGCCGGCCCACTGCCCAACCCACCGCTCCCCACAGCACCACCTGCAGCAGGTACAGCAGCGCGGTGCTCGAATCGGCGGCGAACGGCTCGGCCAGCTTCCACAGCGTATCCAGCGAATCGGCCCCGGCAAAGCGCTGCGCCACTGCAGCGGTATCGGGCAGCGTGCCCAGGCGCGCCAGCCAGTCGGGGTTGCCGCCGCTCATCCCAGCCAGCAGCAGCCCCCAGGCCGCCGCCAGCGCTCCGATCAACGCCCCGCCGCCCGGGCCCCACCACAGCCCGCCCAGCACCGGCACGGCGAAGGGCAGGTAGACCCGGCTGAACAGCGGCGCAGCCAGCCCCAGCAGCGTGCCGCCCAGGTGGTTTATAAACAGGCGCTGCCCCAACAGCGCCACCGCCAGGAACAACGCCAGCAGGTAGATCGAGGTGTGGAATAGCGGGTATACCGCCGCCGCCACCCCCAGGAAATAGCCCAGTGGGGTTGAGCCGAGCGCCGCCCCGAACACTAACCCCGCCAGCGCCAGGTCCCAGTTGGGCGGGTAGGCCGGCAGGCTGCGCATCAGGTACAGCAGCAGCCCAGCCAGCGCCGCAGCGGTCAGCAGCCGCTCCAGCGCGTCCCAATTGCGCCGCAGCAGGGCGTGGGTATAACGCAGCAGGCTGTTCATCAGGCCACTCACTGTGCTAGATCTCGATCTGGCGCAGTCCGGGGCGCGGGATCGGCGCCGAATTTCCGGGCGAGGCCGGGCGGGCGTGCGAGCGCGCCCAGCTGCGCAGCGCGCCGATCTGCTCTTCCATCGTCTGCGAGAGCGGCACGCTGGTATGGATCGCTTCCAGGATGTCTTCGTCGAGCAGCTCACGCCCTGCTTCGAAGGCATCGTACAGCCCGCTGATCACCGCCTGTTCGATCTCGGCCCCGGAATAGCCGGCGCTGGAGCGGGCCAGCTTCTTCAAATTGAACGCCTGTGGGGCGCGCCCGCGCCGGTTCAGGTGAATGGCGAAGATCTCCTCTCGCTCCTCCAGGTTGGGCAGGTCGATAAAAAAGATCTCGTCAAACCGCCCTTTGCGCAGCGTCTCGGGCGGCAGGCTGGCGATGTCGTTACTGGTGGCTACCACGAACACCGGGGCGGTCTTCTCCTGCATCCAGGTCAGGAAGCTGCCGAAGACGCGCGCCGTGGTGCCCGCATCCGACAGGTGCGACGAGGCGATCCCCGCCAGGCCCTTCTCCAGCTCGTCCAGCCACAAAATGCACGGCGCCACCGACTCAGCCAGGCGCAGCGCGGTGCGCATGTTATGCTCCGACGAGCCAACCAGCTCGCTGAACAGCCGCCCCAGGTCCAGGCGCAGCAGCGGCAGCTGCCAGCCGCTGGCGATGGCCTTAGCCACCAGGCTCTTGCCCGCCCCCTGCACCCCCAGCAGCAGCAGCCCCCTCGGCTCGGGCAGCCCAAACTGGCGCGCCTTCTCGCTGAAGGCCAGCGCCCGCTTGGCCAGCCACTCCTTCAGCAGCGGCATCCCACCCACAGCCGACAGGTCTTCCTCGGCCTCGAAATACTCCAGCAGCTGTGAGCGGCGGATGATCTGCTTTTTCTCGGCCACGATCACGTCCAGGTTCAGGGCGCGCACCATCACCAGCGACTTGGCGAAGACGTTCTCGGCCTCGGTGCAGGTCAGCCCACGCGCCGCGTTGAGCACCTTCTCACGCATCTCGGGCGCCAGGTCTACCTTGACCCCGTTGATCTCGCGCGCCGAGCGGATCACCCGCTCCAGCGAGGCGTACAGCTCGGCCGGGGTCGGCAGGGCATAATCCAGCACAGTGATGTCTTTCTCCAGCTCGGGCGGGGAGCGCAGCAGCGGCGAGAGGATCACCAGCGTCTTGCGGCTCTCCTTCAGCGCGTTGGTCACATCGCGCAGCCGGCGCACCACCAGCGCCTGGTCGCCCACCGGGCGAGCTTCGTCGAGGAAGGCGTGGAAGTCTTTCAGCACAAAGATGGCCGCCTCCTGCGAGGCGGCGATGGCGTCCAGGGCGCGCAGCGGCGAGCAGGTGGACGGGTCGGGGTCATAACTTCCGTATACGTCCAGCGAAGCCAGCCCGGTGGTGATCGTCCAGCCGTAGAGCTTCTTGCGGCGCTGTTCGGCCACCGTGCGCAGCATGGCCTCAATGCGCCGCTCTTCCCAGGAGACGATGTACAGGATCGGGTACTTGGCCCGCACAAGCAGGTCCAGCTCTTCTTCGCGGGAGATCGGGGCAGTCATGCAACGATTATAAATGATTCTGCGTATTATAATCATGCCTATGTCGCCTGATGCCGCTCCCCCATTCCCCCCGCCCGGGTTCGTCCCGGTCCAGTCGCGCCTGCCCGGGATCGAGATCTACCAACCGGCCCCGCCGGAAAACACACCGCAGCCGGAAGTGGTCGATTTCAAGTGCCCGCAGTGCGGCGCGGTGACCGCCTACAGCGCCGCCGATGGCGGGCTGACCTGCACCCACTGCGGTTACTTCGAAGCCCCGCAGGCGGCAGCGGTCGGCCGGCGCGCCGAACAGCTGGAGTTCACCGTCGAAACGCTTGAAAAAGCCGCCGCCCAGGACGCCGCGCTGCGCCAGCCGCAGGGCTGGGGCGAGTCGCGCAAAGAACTGGCCTGCCAGAGTTGCGGCGCGGTGATCACCCTGCCGGAGACCAGCCTGAGCGCCACCTGCACCTTCTGCGGCTCGAACAAGGTGCTGCAGCGCGCCGCCGCTCAGGACGGGCTGCGCCCGCGCTTCCTGGTGCCCTTCCAGCGCGATGCACAGGCCTGCGAGACGATCTCGCGCGGCTGGCTCGGCTCGTCGTGGATGACCCCCGCCGACCTGAAACAGGCCACCCGCCTGGGCGGCTTCAACCCGGTCTACCTGCCCTACTGGTGCTTCGACGCCAACACCCAGGCCGCCTGGAAAGCCCAGGTCGGCCACCAGGAAACCCAGCGCTACTATGAGAACGGCGAGTGGAAAACCCGCACGGTGACCAAGTGGCGCTGGGAGAACGGCCAGGTGGCCTTGAAACACGACGACCTGCTTGAGCCGGGCGCGGCGCGCGTGAGCCGCAAGCTGCTGAGCGAGATCGGCGCGTTTGACCTGGACGGGCTGTGCCCGTACGAGCCAAAGTTCCTGGCTGGGGTGCAGGCCCAGAGCTACGACATTCCGCTGGAAAACGCCTGGGAGAGCGCCCGGGCGCGCATGCGCGAGACCACCCGCCAGGCATGCATCAACGACGCCAGCACCTCGATGGTGCGCGACCTGAGCATGGAACTGGACTTCGCCGACGAGAGCTGGCGCTATCTGCTGCTGCCGGTGTACGTGCTGGCCTACCAGTACCGCGGGGCAGCCTTTCAGGCGCTGATCAACGGGCAGACCGGCGCCATCGCCGGGCAGCGCCCGGTGGATTGGAACAAGATCTGGCTGGCGATCGCCGCGCTGCTGGCCCCGGGTGTGCTGCTGGGGCTGCTGGGGCTGATCACCATCCCCTTGGGCGGCGTCGGTTTGGGCATCGGCGCCTTCGGCTTCGTGCTGCTGGCTATCGGCGTTGGCATCGCCATCGCCATTTATACGAAGGCCAACGCGATGGACGACATCTAACCCTGGGCAGGCATACCGCGATGACAAATCCTAACCTAACCCTTGAAAACCGCTGGCAAACGCCGCTCAACCTGGCGCGCTGCCCCGCCTGCGGGTGGAGCTACCTGGCTGCCGCCCAATCCACGCCGCAAACCTGCCCGCGCTGCTTCAAACCCGGGCTGCAGATCGAACCCCCGGCAGAAGACGGCGCCCAGCAAACCGCCTACGCCGCCCCGCCTGAACTGGCCGCGCCGTTCGACCTATCACAGGCCGGGTTAGAGGCGGCGGTACAGCGCTTTGCCGCCGGCATCCCCTACCCGCCCAAAGACTTGAACCCGCACAACCTGTCCCGCCGGCTGCAGCGCGTTTACCTGCCGCAGTGGCTGGTGGATGTGAGCGTGACCGCCAAATGGAAGGCCGAAGCCGGCTTCAACTACAACGTCGTCAGCCACCAGGACCGCTACCAGGATGGCGGCGGGTGGGCCAGCCGGGAGGTGCAGGAGCAGCGCATCCGCTGGGAGCCGCGCCTGGGCCGCCTGGAGCGCAGCTACGCCAACCTGCCCGCCCCGGCTCTGGAGGAGCAGGCCCGCCTGTCGGCTGCGCTGGGCGCCTATGACTATACGAAAGCCGTGCCCTACCGCCCCGATCTGCTGCGCGAGGCCCTGGTGCGCCTGCCTGAGCGGCCGCCCGCCGACGCCCGCGCCGACATCCAGCCGCGCCTGCAGGAGGCGGCCGCCGCCGAGTGCCGCCAGGCCGCCGGCGCCGACCACTGGCGCCTGTTCTCCTGGCAGTACCGCACCAACACCGAGAACTGGACCCTGCTGCTGCTGCCGCTGTTCACCAGCGCTTACCTGGATGACGACGGGCAGTACCAGGTGGTCTGGATCAACGGCCAGAGCGGGCAGATCACCGGCCGCCGGCGCGCATCGCTGCAGCGCGCCGGGGCTGCTTCGCTCAACCTGCTGCTGATCGCCGGGGTGATCCTGGTGCTCGGGCTGCTGGCGGGCGGCGCGGCGCTGTTCTTCCCACCCATCCTGGCCCTGGCAGTCGCCCTGATCGCCGTGGCGCTGGTTGCCGGCCTGGGAGCGATCGTGCCGGTGTTCCGTGCCTGGTCGTTCAACCGGGGCTAAAGCGCTCGTCTCGGCCGTGGCCTTCCTGGCGCTGCTGGCCCTGCTGGCCGCGCTGGTCGACTGGCGCCAGGTGTTCGACCAGCTGCGCCGCGCCGATCGCAGCGACCTGGCGTTGGGCACGCTGCTGCTGCTGCTGGGCTATGCCGCCTTCGCCTGGCGCTGGCAGCGCCTGATGCGCCCGCCGCCGCCTTTCGGCCCGGTCTTCCACGTCAGCAACCTGGGCAACATGGCCAACACCCTGCTGCCGCTGCGCCCCGGCGATGCGCTGCGCGCCTTTCTAATGCGCGGCGTCGGCCAGCAGACGCTGGCCTCAGCCGCCTCCAGCCTGGTGGTCGAACGCTGGTACGAGCAGATCATGCGCCTGGCGGCCCTGGGCGGGGCGGTGGTCTTCGGCGCCGGGCTGGCGGTTTCGCCCTGGAGCCTGGGAGGCATGGCGGCCTTCCTACTGGGCAGCTGGGCGCTCATGGTGTGGATGACCCGCCGCCGCGAGACCGTGCTGGCCGTCTGGCCGGCGCGCCTGGCGCGCCTGCCGCGCCTCGACGAACCCGGCGCCCGTGCGGCCCTGGCCGGCCTGATCGACGGCTTCGCCGGCATCGCCAGCCCGGCGCGCATGCTGGCCGCGCTGCTGTATTCGTTCCTGTGCTGGGCGCTGTTTTGGGGCTACCACTACCTGTGCCTGCGCGCCATCGCCGCCGGGCTGCCCGGCGGTGTGCCGCCCAGGCAGGCGCTGGCGCTCTCGCTGGCTTCGCTGGCCCTGGCCCCGCCTTCCGCCGCCACCCTGCCCGGGCTGTACCAGGTCTCCATTGGGCTGCCGCTGGCGCTGCTCGGCTTCGACCGCAGCCTGCTGGCCGCCTATACGCTGCTGATGAACATGATCCTGATGATCGTCGTCAACGGGCTGGGCGCCTGGGGCGCGCTGCGGGTGGGCGTCTCCCTGGAGAGCATCTTCAGCCGCTCGGCCCGCACCAGCCAGGCCCGGTTGGAACGCCTGGAGCAGCCGGGTGAAGGCGAACCGGAAGACTGACCCGCACCCGCATCAGGGCGCCAGCTGCGCCAGCATAAAGGCGGTCGACTGCACCACCAGGGCCATCTGCTCGGCCCGGCCCAGGGCGGCCTGATTATCGCCCGGCTGGTCGCCATACCAGCCAAAATTGCCATGATTGCCGCCGCTCACCGGCACCCACAGCGTGTCCTTGGGCAGCAGCGGGGCCGCCAGGGTGACATCCTCCACCGTCGCCAGCCCGTCGCGCGTGCCGTAGATCGAGACCACCTTCAGCGGTTGGGCCGACAGGTCGTCGCTCCCCGCCGGGTAGGCCGCCCACAGGAACAGCCCCTGCACCTTACCGGGATTGGCCGCGGCGTAATGCGCAGCCATCGCCCCGCCCAACGAGTGCCCGCCCACCGCCCAGCGCGTGATCTCTGGATAGGCGGCGATCACATCGTTAGCCTTGTTATACCCGGTGAAAGCCAGGTTGAGCGGCATCGGCGTCAGCGCCACCAGGTAGCCCTCGGCGGCGAGAGCGCGCGCATACGGGGCATAGGCGCGGTAATCCACCCGCCCGCCTGGGTATAGCACCACCCCCACCTGCGGCTGCCGGTCGGCCGGCTGGAACACCACCCAGTCCGCTTCCTGCGTGACGGTCACCTGTGCGTCGCTCTGCAGCGCCGCCAGGGCCTCTGGCATCGGCGCTAACGGGGTCTCGGCCCAAGCCACAAAGCCGCCGGCCAGCAGCAGCGGGATGGCCAGCAGCAGCGGCCAGAATTTGCGAAATTTGAGTTTCATATGCGTGGTTCCTTCACCTGGATTTTTTTCGGCGGATCTATCTTCTAACGCGGCCATTCTTTTGGCACAGAGGTGATTTTAATCTCCAGCGGGCGGCCGGAGCGGCCCAGCAGCCGGTTCAGGCCCTGCCTGGCAACCTGCTTCAACACCGTCAGCGGGTTTAACTCGCTGGTCACTAACCCGGTCTTTCCATCGGTAGCCGCCGAAGCCAGCCAGATCGCGCGCCGGGCGGGCACTTCCGGCGGCTGCGAAAGCGTCTGCACCACCGCGCCGAAGTTTTTCAACCCATCTTCAAACCCCTCCAGCACGCGCACGTCGGTCAGCATCTCGGTGTCCATCATCCCGGGGTTCAGCGCGAACACGCCCACCCCGCTGTCGCGATGTTCCCGGGCCAGCGCCACGGTGAAGCTGCGCAGCCAGGCTTTGCTGGATGCATAGGCGTTCTGCATCGGCACCGGCTCGCGCGCCCCGCGCCCCAGCACGTTGATCAGCTTGCCCTGCTTGCGCGGCAGGAAGTAGCGCATCGCCGCCAGCGAGCCGTAATAGCTGCCCAGCACGTTGGTCTGGGTGGTCTGGACGAACTCCTCCGCCCGCTGGTGGACGGTGGGGCCATAGGCCGGGCTGATCCCAGCGTTGTTGACCCACACGTCGATGCGCCCAAAGCGCTCGAGCGCAAAATCGAGCAGCGCCTGCACCTGTTCCTGGCGGGTCACATCGCAGGCCCGCCCGGCCAGCCGCTCGCCCGGCAGCCCGGCCGCGGCAAGCGCTGCCAGCCCGTGCTCCACCGCCCCGGCGCTGCGTGAGGCGATCACCACCGCCGCGC
>JBJSYW010000564.1:0-4098 GCA_046089985.1 Chloroflexota bacterium | reverse complement strand
ATTACCGCGCCAACCTGGATGCAATCTTCAAAACCCACACCCTGCCGGAAGAGCCGTCGTTCCACATGAACGTCCCCACCGTCACCGACCCCAGCCTGGCGCCGGAGGGACACAGCCTGCTGTATATCCTGGCCCCGATGCCCAACCTGCAGGGCCCGGTGGACTGGGATGCCGCCGCTCCCCAGCTGCGCGAAAAGCTGTTGGATCGCCTGGAGCAGATCGTCGATCCCGAGATCCGCCAGCACATCGTCTGGGAGCGCCAGTACCGGCCCACCGATTGGGAGAACGATATCAACGCCGTCTACGGCACCGCCTTCGGTTCGCTGGCGCAGGGCTTCTTCCAATCCGCTTATTTCCGCCCGCATAACAAGGCGCGCGGCGTACAGGGCCTGTACTTTGTGGGTCAGGGGACTTACCCTGGTATCGGTATGCCGATGGTGATGATCTCGTCACGCCTGGTGACGGAAAGGATAGCGCAGGAATGGATATAAACACCGACTTCAACCTGGAGCGAATCAATTTGCTCGACCAATGGAGCGGCGCCGGCCCGAAGATCGCCTCCGAGCAGGATTATGCCCTGTGCCGGAAGATCATGCGCGGCGCAAGCAAAAACTACTCCTTCGCCAGCAACTTCTTCACCTCCGAAAAGATGCGCCATGTCGAAGCGCTGTATGCGCTGATGCGCGTGGGCGATGACCGGGTGGATGTTTCGCACCAGGGCTTTGCCTCGCCGCAGGCGGCGATCGATGATTGGGAGCTGGCTTATGAGCGCGCCTTTGCGATGGGCGACAGCCCCGAGCCGGTGATGCGCGCCTACCTGCAGACCGCCATCCAGTGCGGCATCCCGCAAGACACGATGACGGCCTACTTCCGGGCCATGCGCGACGACCTGACCGTCACACGCTTTGCCGAGTTCCAGGACCTGATCTACTATATGGAAGGCAGCGCCATCCCGGTTGGGCGGGCGATGACCTACATCCTGGGCGTGCGCGAGCCATACCTGGTGACGGATGCCCTGCCGGGCGCCGACAGCCTGTCGATCGGGATGCAGTTGAGTAATTTCTGGCGTGACATCGGCTACGATTGGAGCATTGGGCGGGTCTACCTGCCGCAGGAAGACCTGGAGCGCTTTGGCTACACCGAAGCCGATATCGCCGCCGGGCGTATCAATCAGACCCTGGTCGCGCTGCTGGAGTACCAGTTCGAGCGCACCGAGTGCTACTATCGCCACGCGCGCAGCGCCGTCCCGCTGCTGGCGAACGGGCAGTGGGCGGTGATGAGCGGTCTGGAAGTCTACCGGGCGATCATCGGCGGCATTCGCCGCAACCGCTATGATGTCTTCACCCGCCGGGCAGGCACAAACCGGGCGCAGAAGCTGGCATTGGCTTGTAAAGCCTGGGCCGTCGCCTCGCTGGGCCGGGCCGCCGGGAACAGCCCCAGCCTCGCCGGCTGATCTTCATGTGGAACGATGGCTCTTTGCCACAGCCTCACCCAACCCGGCCACCGCTGGCCTGGCTGTTTAGCGTTCTGGCCTGGCTGCTGGCCCTGATTGCCACCCCGATCGTTTTATGGACGATCGGCGACGCGCCATTTTCGCAGCTGGCTGTGCTGGGCGTGCTGGCCCAGTCGGTGGCTTCGCTGCTGGCGCTGTCCACCGGCTGGCCGCGGGCCAAAATGCTGCGCACCGCCGGGGTAGTGATGGTCGCGGCCTGGGTCGCCGAAGCGATCGGCCAGCGCACCGGTTTCCCGTTCGGAGATTATCACTATACGCCGGCACTGCAGCCGCAGCTGGATGGGGTACCGCTGGTGATCCCGCTGGCCTGGCTGATGATGCTCATCCCGGCCTGGGCGGTCACCGAGGCGATCCTGGTTGAGCGCCGTGCCCGCCTTGGGCGCGCCTACCCGTGGGTCTTCGCCGCCCTGGCTGGAGCGGTGTTCACCGCTTGGGATCTATACCTGGACCCGCAGATGGTGGCGCGCGGGCTGTGGGTGTGGCATCAACCCGGAGCCTACTTTGGCATCCCGCTGATCAACTACTTTGGCTGGTGGCTGACCGCTGCGCTGATCACATGCCTGGTGGGCCCGGCAGATCTGCCGCGTTTTCTGCTGTTCGTGATCTATGGCTTGACCTGGTTGTTCCAGGCGGTTGGCCTGGGCATCTTTTGGGGCCAGCCTGGTCCGGCGTTGGCCGGTTTTGTTGGCATGGGCCTGTTCACCGTGTGGGCCTGGATGAAGGAAGGCAAGCAGTGGCAGTCATCATTTGGAGCCTGGTGGGGTTTCTCAGCGGCGCGATCCCGTTCTCGGTGATCCTCGGCCGGCTGGCGGTTGGCCAGGATATCCGCCAGTACAACGACCACAACCCAGGCGCATTTAACGTCTTTCACGCCGCCGGCAAGCGCTGGGGCATGCTGGCGATCGCCCTGGATTCACTGAAAGGCGCCATCCCGGTGGGATTGGCGTATTTTATTTTCGGGATTAGCGGCTGGGGGCTGGCGCTGGTCGCTCTGGCGCCGGCTTTCGGACATGCCTTCAGCCCGTTCCTGCGCGGCCGCGGCGGCAAGGCGCTGGCGGTCACCTTTGGCGTGTGGGCCGGGCTCACGCTGTGGGTTGGCCCGGTGGTGCTGGGGCTGCTGTGCACGCTGTTCTACAACCTGCTCAACAGCAGCGGCTGGGCCGTCACGCTGGCGATGCTGTTGTTTGGCGGGTTTGTCGCTTCCTTCCTGGCCCCGTCCCAGGCGGTGCTGCTGTGGATCTGGCTCGGCAACCTGGCGCTGCTGCTGTGGAAGCACCGCGCCGAGCTTACGCGCCTGCCCGGACTGCACCCCAAGGTGCTGCGCCGTTTGAAAGGTCAGGCATGATCTCTCAGTTTTTCCAGGTGACCGCTCTCCTTGGCGTGATCGTGCTGCTGGCGCTGGCGTTCACGGTGCTGTTAAACACGCTGACATTCCCCCGCCTGCGCCCCGGCCTGCCCGCCCCGGCGCCGATGGTCTCGATCCTGGTCCCCGCCCGGGATGAAGCCGATGGCATCGAGCAGACCGTGGCTGCGCTGCTGGCTCAGACCTATTCCGGGCCGTTCGAGCTGCTGGTGCTGGACGACCACTCTGCCGACGATACAGCGCGCCTGGCCTGCGCGGCTGCGGCGGGCGACCCGCGTTTCCGCCTGCTCACCGGGCAGCCGCTGCCGGCCGGCTGGACCGGCAAAAACTGGGCATGCAGCCAGCTTGGCGAGGCTGCCCGCGGCGAACTGCTGGTGTTCACCGATGCGGATGTGCGCTGGCGCCCGGCAGCGCTGCAGGCGCTGGCGGCGCAGATGGAACGTCATCATGCAGATGCGCTGACCGTCTGGCCCACCCAGGAGGCGTACACCTGGAGCGAGCGGCTGATCGTGCCGTTGATGATGTTCGTGGTGATGGCCTATCTGCCCGAGATTTTGGTGCGCGGCTTTCCGCTGCCCGCCTTTGCCGCTGCCAACGGGCAGTGCATCGCCTTTCGCCGCGCGGCCTACCGCCGCCTGGGCGGGCATAGCGCGGTGCGCTGGGAAGTGGTCGAAGATGTGGCCCTGGCGCGCCGGGTGAAGCAGTTGGGGATGCGCCTGGTGATGGCGCTTGGGCAGGGACAGATTTATGGCCGCATGTATACTTCGTGGCCGGATGTGCGCGACGGTTTTGCCAAGAACATCCTCGCCGGGCATGGCAATCACCCGCTGCTGCTGCTGCTGTCTGGCGTGTTCCACTGGCTGTTGTTCCTGGTCCCATGGGTGTGGCTGATCGGGGGGCTGTTCCGCAGCGGACCCGGCTGGCCGGCGTTCCCGCTGGCGATGATCGCCCTGGGCCTGTCGGTTCGTCTACTGGGCGACGCCACCGCCGGTTACCCGCGCCCGGATGGCCTGGCGATGCCGCTGTCGGTGGTGTTGATGACGCTGATCGCCATCCGCTCGGTGGTGTGGCATTTCCGTGATGGCGGCCCGTCCTGGAAAGGACGCCTGATAAAACAATGAATGAAAACCCGATCGTTGTGATTGGCGCAGGCATTGGCGGGCTGAGCGCCGCCATCCGCCTGGCGGCGGCCGGCCGCCAGGTGGTGGTTTACGAGCAAAAC
>JBJSYW010000563.1:0-10503 GCA_046089985.1 Chloroflexota bacterium | reverse complement strand
GCCAGGATACCGCCGTCACCGGGCCGGTGGCGCCGGAGCTGCAAGAAAGCCGCCCGCCGCGCAGCCAGAAGGCGCATACCCAGCCGGCTAAGAAGGCCGCCCCGGCCCACGGCGCGCATGGCAAGGGCCACGCGCCCTGGTCGCTGCGTACGGCGTTGATCATGCTGACGCTCTCCACCCTCGGGGTGGTGGTGATGAGCGAAATACTGGTGGGCGTGGTGGAGCCGGTGGTCGCCAGCCTGGGGGTGTCGGAGTTCTTCCTGGGTGTGATCCTGATCCCGCTGATCGGCAACGTAGCCGAGCACCTGGTGGCGGTGAAGGTGGCGATCCAGAACCACATGGACCTGAGCGTTGAGATCGCCGTGGCCTCCAGCCTGCAGATCGCGTTGTTCGTAGCGCCGGTGCTGGTGTTCATCAGCCTGGCTATGGGCCACCCGCTGCACCTGGATTTTAACGAGTTCGAACTGCTGGCGTTGATCGTGGGCGCACTGGTGACGGTGCTGGTCTCGCAAGATGGCGAGTCGAACTGGCTGGAAGGGGCGGAACTGCTGGCGGTATACCTGATCCTGGCGCTGGCGTTCTTCTTGCTGCCGGTGTAAGGCAGGCCGGGTTGGCTGGAGCACAGGAGCGCTGATGTGATGAGAAACCGGGTGCCGGAAGGCCCGCGCCGGCGGCGCGAGCGGCGCTTGCACGGTGGGCGCGCATGGGAAACGCTGCGTCGGCTGGTGAGCTGGCGAGTGGCGGCGGGAGCGGCGCTGGTGGCTGTGGGCCTGCTGCTGCTCGGCGGGCTGGTCTTCTGGATCACCCGCCCGCCGGCTGCGCGCCGGGCGCAGGCCACTGCGGTGCTGCAAATCCTGACCGCCGCCCCGCCCACGTCCACCCCCTCGGCGTTGACGCCCTCGGCCGAGGCCTTCCCCAGCCCGCCGCCCGGGGTGCTGGCGATCGGCGCGTACGTGCAGGTGACCGGCACCGGCGGCACCGGGCTGCGCCTGCGCCAGGACCCCAGCCTGAACGGAGCGGTGGCGTTGGTTGCCAGCGAGGCCGAGGTGTTCAGCGTGGAGCAGGGTCCGCAGGAAGCCGACGGCTACACCTGGTGGTACCTGGTGGGGCCGTTCGATGGCCAGCGCCGCGGCTGGGCGGTGGTCAATTATCTGCAGGTCGTTCAAAACCCTTAGAGAAACGAGATGGAGACGCTATGAATGAAGTTCGACCGACCGGCATCACCGCCGATCGCACCCGATCGCTGCTCAGTGTGAACTGGAGCGACAACCATATCGGCCAGTACCCGTTCTGGCTGCTGCGCGCCGGCTGCCCGTGCGCCGAGTGCCGCGGCGGGCACGATAATATGCGCTCCGATCCAGACCCTGAAGTGTTCAAGACCCCGCTGGAAGATTCGCCGGCGACCCACCTGCGCAGCATCGAAGCGGTGGGCGCGTATGCCGTGACGATTGAATGGGAAGACGGTCATCACTACGGGATCTATAACTGGCACTATCTGCGGGCGCTGTGCGCCTGTGAGGACTGCCAGGAAGCGCGCAATAAGAAAGCCGCCGGCTGAGCGGCGTCAAGCGCCAGACCGGGGGGTGAGCAAAACGCCCGTTTTGCCCACCCCCCGGTCTTTTGGATTACAGGTAATCGCGCAGGTTGTGTTCGACGGCGTAGGCCGCCGCTTCAGCCCGGTTGCTGACCCCCAGCTTGGACAGAATGCTGCTGACGTAGTTGCGCACGGTGCCTTCACCCAGGAAGAGCGCCTTGGCGATCTCGCGGTTGGTTTTGCCCTCCGAGACCAGCAGCAGCACATGCTTTTCCTGCTGGGTCAGGGCTGAAAAGGCCGAAGCCTCCTCCTCTTTGGCGGCCTTGCGCACTTCCTGGAAGATGCGCTGGGTGACCGCCGGGTCCAGCAGGGCTTCGCCGCGCCCGACCGCTTCGATGGCCTTGATCAGGTCTTCCCCGCCGATCTGTTTCAGCACATACCCGGCGGCCCCGGCGCGGATGGCCGAAAACAGCATCTCGTCTTCGGCGTAAGAAGTGAGCATGATCACCTTCGACTCGGGGAATTTATCGGCGATCTCCTCGCAGGCCTCGATCCCCGAACCGCCCGGCAGGCGAATGTCCATTACCACCACGTCCGGTGTAAACGCTTCGACCTTCTCCACCGCTTCCTTGGCGGTGCCGGCCTCGGCTACAACTTCGAAGTTTGGGTGACGCTCCAGCAGCGCCTTGAGCCCCAAGCGGACGATCTCATGATCGTCTACCAGTAAGATGCGCTGCTTGGCAGTGGTCTTATTCTCCATTCGTCTGGTCCTCGGTTGAGCTTTCGTTTTGAAGTCGGCGGAAATCGACAAAGCGGTAGCCGATGCCGCGTTCGGTCAGGATATATTTGGGGTTAGCCGGGTCCTGCTCGAGCTTTTTGCGCAGGTAATTGATGTACAGGCGCACGTAGTGCGGTTCGTCCCGGTATTCATAGCCCCACACTTTGGTCAGAATCTGGTCGTGGGTGATTACCCACCCGGCGTTCTGCACCAGGTGGTAAAGCAGGCGGTATTCGGTGGGGCGCAGCTTGACCAGCTTGCCTTCAACCCAGACCTCGCGGTGGTCAAAGTCGATCTTCAGCCGGTCATCCACCTCGAGCAGCCCGTGTACGGCGGCCCCGGGGGTTTCGGTGCGGCGCAGCACCGCCCGCACCCGGCTGACCAGCTCGCGCGGGCTGAACGGTTTGGTGACGTAATCGTCGGCGCCCAGCTCCAGGCCGCGCACCCGGTCATCCTCCTCGCCCTTGGCGGTCAGCATAATCACCGGCACCGGGGTGACCTCGCGGATCACCTTCAGCACCTCGAACCCGTCCAGGTCGGGCATCATCACGTCCAGCAGCACCAGGTCGGGCAGGTTGCTGCGCACCTTGTTGATCGCCTGGGTGCCGTTAAAAGCTTCCACCACCCGGAAGCCGTCGTGTTCCAGGTTCAGGCGGATGAAGCGCACCATGCGCTCCTCGTCGTCCACCACCAGGATCCGACGGCCGCGGAATTGATTGTCCAGCATTGCAGAATCTGGCGCCATCGCTTGCTCCAATACGATAAGGGTTTGCGGCAGGCGCTGTTACTCGCGCACGAAGCCGATAATTTCTTCCTGTTCGCTTTCGCCCATCACTTCGATGAAGTTGATGCGTTCGATCGGCCAATAGACGGTCATGGTGTTCTCTGCCAGGTAATGCAGTTCTTTGCCGTCCACCCGGCGCGGGTTTTTCAGAACGATCATCGTATCGTGCGGGGTGGGCAGTTCGTCGGCTTCACCCTGTACGGGGTCGGTGTTCTGGATGTGGATAATCAGGCTGTAAGGCATCGGTTTGTCTCCTGAATTCAGGTATTTTTTAGCGGGTGCGCAGCAGCACCTGGATTTTGAATTTCCCGAGGGTCAGGATATCGCCGTGGCGGATTGGATAAGGGATATGGGCGGAGATCTGCCGCCCGTTGATGCGTGTGCCGTTGGCGGATCCCAGGTCGGTGACCATCACCTGGTCTTCAATAGTGCGCAGCGAGGCATGCATACGTGAAACGCCGGCCTCGTAGGCCTTGTAAGGGGTCAGGTCCAGATCGGGCACCACCGGCTGGCCTTCGCTGACCCGCCCGAGGGTGGTCTCTTTGCCGCCGTCAACAATCAGCATTTCACCGGTGCTGATGATGTTGAGGCTGATGGTTGAGTCGAGCGCGGCTGCCGGGGCGGGGGCCGGGGCGGGCGCGCCGGATGGTCCGGGCGGCGGCTGCAGCCCGGCGGTAGTGGGACGGATTACCCCGGTGGGGACGCCGGTAGGGAAAATCAACTGCGCGCCGCACTCGCTGCAGAACATCGCACCGACCATCTCTTTGTGCAGGCAGTTCGGGCATAAAATCATACAACACCTGATTCTTGCGACTGGGCGGGCAGCAAAAACGAGCGTGTGCCGTACTTGATCTGCTTTTCGCCTTCGGCGCTTAACATATGGGTTTGCTGGATGCGTTCCGCCTCGATAATGGCGGTTTGCGCCAGCTCGACTTCACCCATCGAGAGCAGCTGGGTAGCCAGGCGCTGCAAGCGCATGCTGGCGTCCTGGATCTTGCCTTCGGCGATCTCCTGCCGGGCGCGCTCTTGCATGCGATAGAGGGTGATCTGTGAGAGCGCCTGGAAGATCTCGCGCGGCGGCAGCTCGTTATTCATTTCCGGGGTGATCAGCCGGGAGAGGAAGGTAGAGACCCGGTGAGATTTATACGGGTCGCTGGGTAGCACCAGGTTCAGCTCGGCGGTGGCGATCGGCCAACGCAGCGGCCCGGCGGTCACTTCCGGCACCACCATCTCGAGCAGCACCGAGAGCTTGCCTTCTTTCAACACGCTGCCCAGTCGGATGGGGGACTCGATCGGCAGCATGCCGGGCTCGGGCTGCAGGCGGAAGACCGAGTTCAGGCGCACATCGGGGGCCAGCTTCAGATCCAGGGCCACCCGTTCGGCAAAGACCTTGTTCAAGCTTTCAAACCGGTCTTGCAGGAAGCGGCGGATGTCATTGGTGCGCGAGATGTAGTGGCTGGTGCCGCCGGTACGGGTAGTCAGCTCATCCAGGAAAGTGTCGTTCCATTCGGTGCCGATGCCCAGCCCGGTGATGCGGATGCCCTGCTTGCCGGCTTTTTCGGCCAGGCGCAGGCACTGGTCCTCGTCACCGTAGGTGCGCCCATCGGTGATCAACACCATGTGGTTGATCAGCATGCGGTTGGCAAAGCGGTTGATCTCGTCAAAGCCGGCTTCCAGGCCCTGGAAGATCTCGGTGCCGCCGCCCGCCCGCAGCATGTGCACCTGGTTTTCCATCACCAGGCGTTCCATGCGCTTCCCGGCGGGGATCAGCACCTCGGCCCGATCGCTGAAGGCCACCACCGAAACCTGGTCTTCGGGCTTGAGCTGGCGCAGCAGTTCGACTGCCGCCGTTTTGACCGTGTCCAGCCGCACGCCCTGCATCGAAGTGGAGCGGTCCAGCACCAGGCACAGGTTGATCGGCGGCGGCGGCATGGCAGCCAGGTGCTTTGCGGCGGTGTACTCCAGCAGCACGTAGATCAACTGCTGCTCGCTCAGCACCGACAGGCTGCTGCGGCTGTAGACCAGGTTCGTCGTCACCGGGTCAAGCCGGTCAGCCGACAGCTTCTGGTCGTAGGCCTCGCGCATGGGCGGGTCGCTGAGCACTTCATAGGCTTTCTGGATGCGGATAAATTTATCGGCGGCATCCGGAGCGGGGTTGACATCCGGGTGCAGTTTGCGGGCGGCTTCGAAGTATGCGCGACGAATTTCCTCCGGAATGGCATCCGGCGGTAGGCCCAACAGTTCGTAATGGTTGGCGGTCGTCGTCATACCCTTGATCCTATCGTCGAGGCCGTCTTCTATGACGGCTAAGCCTGCCGCACATCTGGCAGGCGCACCAGCAAAGCCGAGATATTATCCGGGCCGCCGGCTTCGTTGGCGGCGTCCACCATCATCTGGCAGGCGCTGTTCAAATCGGGGGCCGAACGCAGCAGTTCGACCAGCTGATCTTCGGGCACCACGCCCCACAACCCATCCGAACACAGCAGCAGGTGACCACCGTCGGGCAGCGGGGAGGAGGTGATATCGGGCGAGAACGGCTCGCCCTGGCCCAGGGCGCGGTAGAGCACGTTGCGCTGCGGGTGAATGGCGGCCTCTTCGGCGGTGATCTGGCCCAGCTCCTGCATGCGCATCACCAGCGAATGGTCGCGGGTGAGCACCTGGGGCGCGCCGTCATCGGGGAACAGGTAAGCCCGGCTGTCGCCGACGTGGGCGATTGACATGTGCTCATCCACCAGCAGCAGCGCAGTGAGGGTGGTGCCGCTTCCCGGGGCTTCTTTCATGATCACGCGGTGGGCGTCGATCACCGCGCCCTCCAGGATCTCTTGAATCGGCTCATCGGGTGGGGTGGGGCGGGTGGTCACCAGTGAGAGGAAGATCTTGCGCATCACCTGGTTGGCGATGCTGCGCACCGCCAGCCCGCTGGCTACTTCGCCGTGTTTATGCCCGCCCATGCCGTCGGCGACGATGAACAACCCCAGCGGGATATGCCCTCCGTTGTTCGACAGCAGGGTGTTGATCAGCAGCACCGAGTCTTCGTTGTGCTCGCGCGAACGCCCAACCGACTGAGCGCAGCCGGCCTCGAACTGGCGCGTTTCCAGGCGCGGCGCGGCAGCCGGCGCTGGGGCCGCTGGAACAGCCGCTTCGGTCTTGATCGTGACCGGCGCGGGCGCCTGCTCCAGTGGGATGGTGGGGATCTCCTTGGACAGCGGCGCTTCCTGCGCGGCCTCTTTTCGAGGCGACCCAAATAACCTGGCGAAGAAATTAGACACCCGTGCCTCCCATATCCCTGGCCGTTTCAGGCCAGCAAGGCGTACATCCGATGGTCGGTTGATCCAATGTACACAACGTCGTTATACACCACCGGTGTGCCGGTGATTGGGCCGTTGGTCTGGAATTTCCAGCGCAGCCGCCCGGTGCGATGTTCCAGACAGTACAGGTAGCCATCCACAGACCCGCAGTAGAGCGAGTCTTTATACACCACCGGCGAGCCGGTTACCTGGTGCTGGGTGGCGAAGCGCCACAGCTCCTTGGCGCTGGTGACATCCACGCAGTAGATCGCGCCGTCCACGGCCCCGATATACAGGTAGTTATCCAGCAGGTAGGGGCTGGAGATGGTGGGCTTGGCCAGCCGGAAGCGCCAGATGGACCAGCCCGAACGGGCATCCAGGGCGTACAGCGTGCTGTCCAGCGCCCCAAAGTACAGGTTGTTCTTACCGATCACCGCCGAAGAGGTCACGCCGCGCTTGGCCTTAAAGCGCCACTTGATCTGCCCGCTGAAATCGACGCAGCAGAACTCGCCCGCTTCGCAGCCGGCGTATACCAGGTCGTTAAATACCAGCGGGGTGGAGCGCACCGGCGAGCCGAAATCCACTCGCCAGGCGGCGCGACCGGTGGAGGCGTTCACCGCATGCAGGTGATCGTCGTCTGAGCCGATAAAGATGTGCCCTTCAGCCACCGTGGGCGACGAACGCACCGCCGCTTTGGTGTAGTAAGTCCAGTTGACCCGCCCGGTGCGGAGGAAGATGGCGTGCAGGCGGTAGTCCTCCGAGCCGAAGAACAGGTTATCTTCATAGACCGCCGGTCGGCTGACGATCCCACCATCGGTGGGGTATTTCCACATAAAGGAGCCTTTATCGGCGTCCAGCGCGTACAGGTTATTGTCGTAGCAGCCGATATAGATGACGTTGTTGTGCACCAGCGGGCTGCCGCGGATCTCATCTTCACACTGGAATTCCCAGATCGGCTTGATCGAATCGCCGGCTTTGCTGGGGGCAGACATGGCGATGGCGCCCAGCATGCCGGTCTCGCGCGCCACGCCCAGCAGGGCTTCTTTCATGTCCTCGGCCGATTGGTAGCGCTCGCCCGGGTTGTACTGCAGCGCGGTGTTGATCACCGCTTCCAGCAGCGGGGTGACCGCCGGGTTGATCTGGCGCACCGGGCGCTCGTGGAACGAGAACGGCGCTTCCAGGCGCGGGTCGCGGCGGGTGATGGCGTGATGCAGCGTGGCGCCCAGGGCGTAGATATCGGCTACCGGGGTGGCCTCGCCGCGGTACTGCTCGGGCGGCGAATAGCCTTCCGTGCCGATCATGGTGCCCTTCTGCCCGCTCTGGAACGGCTTGGCGATGCCGAAGTCGACCAGCACAACGTGATCCTGGGGGTTGATCATCACGTTGGACGGCTTCATGTCGCGGAAGACGATCGGCTCCGGCTTATGGGTGTGCAGGAAGTTGAGCACATCGCACAACTCGACCGCCCAGCGCACGATGCGCTCTTCGGAGATGAAATCGGTGCTGTTGTTGATCACCGTTTCCAGGTCGTAGCCGTTGATGTACTCTTCAACCAGGTAGGAGCGGTCGTTAATTGAAAAGAAGTCGTAGATGCGTGGGATGGCGCGGTGATCGAGCGAGGCCAGCAGATTGGCTTCTCGCTCGAAGTTGCGCACGATCGTGTTGCGCACGATCGGGTCCATGGCGCGGTTCATCATTTCCTTGATGGCCACCAGCTTGACCACGTTTGGGAAATGCATATCGCGCGCCCGGTAGACGGCGCTCATTCCCCCGATCCCCAGCACCCCCTGGATCAGGTAGCGGTCCTGCAGACTGGTGCCGGCCGGCAGTTGAGCGCCGGATTCCTGGTCCCGGTTGTCGTCAGGATCAAAACTCTGGGTGATGCGGTGCGTATCTGTCAATCCAGGTCCTCCGCAAACACAGTGCAGCAGCGCTTTAAAACATAGGAGCGAACTTCAATTAAATAAACAGACCGCCCGCCGGGCAGGCCGGGTAAAAGTTCCGAATTGGATCTATTATAGTCAGCAAAAGAGTTAATTGCAAATAGCAACTAGCGGTAATCCTCCTCGGGCTTGGGGCGGTTCTGCAGGATCGCTTCGATGCGCTCCATGACTTCGGGGGTGAGCGTTTCGGCCACCTGCAGCGCCTGCATATTCTCTTCAACCTGCTCGCGGCGGGAGGCGCCGGTGATCACGGTGCTGACGTTGGGGTTCTTCAAACACCAGGCCAGGGCCAGCTGCGCCAGGCTGCAGCCCAGTTCGGCGGCGACCGGGGCCAGGCTGCGTACGGTGGCGATCTGGCGCTGTCCTTCTTCGCTCTCGAACATCTCGCGCAGCCAGCCGTAGCCCTTCATGGTGACGCGGGTGCCTTCCGGGATGCCGTTGTTGTACTTGCCGGTCAGCATGCCGCTGGCCAGCGGGCTCCACACAGTGGTACCCAGGCCGATCTCGCGGTACAGGCGGGCATATTCTTTCTCGACCCGCTCGCGGTGCAGCATGTTGTACTCGGGCTGCTCCATCAGCGGCGGCGTCAGGTGGTCGCGGCGGGCGATGCCGTAGGCTTCCATGATCTGGGTGGCGCTCCACTCGCTGGTGCCCCAATAGAAGGCCTTGCCCTGCTGCAGCATCTGGTTCATCGCCCAGACGGTCTCCTCGACCGGGGTGTCCTTGTCTGGCCGGTGGCAGAAGATCAGGTCGACGTACTCCATTTGCAGCCGCTTCAGCGAGGCGTTGGCGCCCTCGATGATGTGCTTGCGCGACAGGCCGCTGTCGTTCGGGCCGCGCCCACCCCAGAAGATCTTGGTCGAGATCACCAGGTCGGAGCGTTTCCAGCCCAGCTTCTTGATCACGTTGCCCATCACGGTTTCGGCGTTGCCGTGGGCGTATACTTCGGCGTTGTCGAAGAAGTTCACGCCCGCCTCATAGGCGGCGGTCATGCAGGTTTCGGCGATGTCTTCCCCCACCTGCCCGCCATAGGTCACCCAGGCGCCTAACGACAAAGCCGAGACTTTTAACCCAGACCGGCCCAAAAAACGATATTCCATGCGTAATCTCCTAAAAATTGGGAACTGCGCCCCCGGGTTTTCGCCCTACTGCTGGGAGCGCTTACAGGGGTTTGGATGGTAAGTAGAGCAGCGCCTCGCGCAGGTTCAGGTTGCTGAGGCGGATCTTAGTACACAAATCAGTGGCCAGGTTGTTCATGATGGCGAAGCCCATGCGCGGGTCTTTCTTCAACAGGGCCATCAGGTCCTGGCGCTCGATCACCAGGCACTTGCAAAACATCGACTGGCACACCGCCGAGGCGGAGCGCAGCCCCTGGTCGACCAGGGCCACTTCGCCAAAAGACTGCCCGGGGAACAGCACGGCAATGGTGCCGGGCGCAAACTGCACCGCGCGGCTGTCGCGGATGATGTTGGGGTTGACCTGGATCGCCACTTCGCCTTCCAGGATAACGTAGAACTCGGTGCTGGGCGATTCCTCGGCGAAGATCTGCTCGCCCTGCAAAAAGACCGCTTCGCGACAGATGGCATAGATCTGTGTAAGCTGCGATGGGCTGAGATCGGCAAAGATTTCTACTTTTTCGAGCACCTGAGCATTCATCTGGCGATCCTCTCTACGGTTGTCCCGCTGAAATTATACTATAGGCTGGATCGCCTCCCTGGCGAGCTGCAGCATGTGCGGATTGGCGGCGGCCAGCAGCGGGAAGCTCTGCCGGGCATAATCGACCCCCGCCTGCAAGGGGAATGGCGGCTGCCGGTCATAGGTTTCAACCAGCCCGCCGGCCTCCTGCACCAGCAGCCAGGGGGCAGCCAGGTCCCATATTTTCGGGGTGGCTTCGAAACCGACGACGGCGATGCTGCGCGCCACGGTGCATAGGGTATAGGCGGTGGAGCCGACGATGCGGGTCTTGAAGCGCAGGCCTACCCTATAGCGGCGGTGGGTGCGCGAACAGCAGGCGAAGAACGACAGCGGGTTCAGCTCGCTGGGCGGGCGGACGACCAGCGGCCGATCGTTGAGCGTAGCGCCCTGGCCGCGCTGTGCCACGTACAGTTCGTCAAGCATTGGGAAGTACATGACCGAGGTCTGCGGAGCGCCGTCGACGATGCGGGCCAGCAGCACGC
>JBJSYW010000562.1:0-18691 GCA_046089985.1 Chloroflexota bacterium | reverse complement strand
TGGGGCCGCCGGCAGGGCCAACCGCTGTACGCCGGGCTGGGAGCGGGCCTGCTGGGCAGCCTGCTGGCCCTGGCAGTGCATGGCATGACCGACGCGGTCACCTGGGGCATGGTGCGCCCTGCCCCAATCGTCTGGGCGCTGTGGGGCCTGGCAGTGGCCGCCGGGGCGCTGTGCCGCGCGCCTGCCGCCCCGGCGGTTGTGTCGCAGCCTGCCGCTCCGCCTCCGGCAGTACCGCCGCCGGCTGCGCTCCCCGAGGCCGCCAGCGCTGCGCCGGACTCCTAAATCCCGATCCCGTCCTCACCCGCCCGGCCCTGCCTGGCCCGGTGAATACAAACGAAAAATCCCCGCAGACCTCGGTCTGGGGGGATTTTTCGTTCATGCAAGCCAGGCGCTAGGGCTTCTTCGCAGGCGGCTTGGCCGGGGTCTTCGAAGCGGGGGCAGGAGCCGGAGCGGCCGGTTTCTTCCCCAGGTTGTCGGACTGCTTCTTCTTCTTTTCCTTGTTCTTCGGGTTCTTGTCGCCCATCATCGGTCTCCTTTACCTGAAAATAATCGATCCGGTTAAGATTATACCATCAGCCGCGCGCTACACCCGTTCGTAGACGATCTCGCCTTCGACCATCGTCAGCGCCACATCGAAGCGCTCGTCCAGCAGCGCCAGGTCGGCGTCTTTGCCAGTCTCCAGGCTGCCCTTGCGATGCGCCAGGCCAATCTCCCGCGCGGCGTTCAGGCTGGACGCCGGCCACAACTCGCCCAACGGGCGGCCGCTGTTCTGCGCCAGGTGCTGCAGCGCCCGCTCCATTGTCAACACGCTGCCCACCAGCGTGCCGTCCGGCAGGCGCGCCTCCCCGGCGCGAATAGTGAAGGTGCGGTTATCTAGGGTGTACTCGCCGTCGGCCAACCCCGCGCCGCGGATCGAATCGGTCACCAGGATCAGACGCCCCGGCCCTTTGACCTGCAGCAGGATCTGCTGCGCCGCCGGGTGGACATGGATGTTGTCGGCGATCAACTCCGCGTTCAGTTCAGGCAGCGCCATCACGGCCCCCACCGTGCCCAGGTCGCGGTGGCCCAGGCCGGTCATGGCATTATACGTGTGCGTCACGTGGCGCAGCCCGCGCTGGGCGGCTTCACGCAGCACCTCCAGCCCGGCGGCAGTGTGCCCGGCCGAAGCAGCGATGCCGCGCCGGGCGCATTCATCCACCAACGCCATGTTCTCCGGGTACTCGGGCGCCAGCGTGATCAGCCGCACCAGCCCAGTGTCAAAATACTCACGCGCCTCATCCAGGTCCGCCCGGCGAATGGCGCTGCGATCCTGCGCCCCGGTCTTATCCGGGTTCAGGTACGGGCCTTCCAGGTGCACCCCCAGGACACTGGCCCCACCCGGCACGCGCCCGCGCACCTGCTCCACCGCCGCCAACGCGCCCAAGATCTGGGCGTGCGGGGTGGTCCAGGTGGTGGCAAGGAAGCCGGTGGTCCCGTGGCGGGCGTAATGGCGAGCGATCTCGCGCAGCCCATCCGGGTCAGCGTCCATCACCTCGCGGCCCATCGCTCCGTGGGCGTGCAGATCGATAAAGCCCGGCAGCAGGCTCAGCCCGGCGGCATCGATGCGGCGCGCCAGCTGCCCCGGTTCAAAACCCGGCGCGTCGCCCGGCCCCAGCCCACGAATGCACGCCCCCTCTACCAGCAGCCAGCCGCGCGGCCAGGCTTCCCCGGCTGCAAACAGCCGGGCATTCTCGAAGAGTACTAACCCGGCGGCCACTCAGCCTCGCTCCACCAAGGCCGGCTGCCCGCTCTCCGCCGAGCGGTAAGCCGCGGCCACAATCTCCACCGCCCGCAGCCCGTCTTCGCCGGTCACCAGCGGTTGGCGGCCCTCGCGAATCGCCGCCAGGAACTCGGCGATCATCGCCGCGTTGATGTCCGAGCCCCAGAAGGACCACACCGGGCGCTGCAGGTCGGGGCGGTAGACGGTCAGGTTCTGCTTGAACGCGTCCACAATCACCGCGCCGCGCTCGGTCACCAGCTCCAGCCCCAACCCGCCCCAGGTGGGCCAATAGTCCGGGCGGCTCCAGGAGGTGTCGATAGTGGCGAAGACGCCGTTCTCGAAGGTCAGCATCACCAGCCCGCCGGTCTCCACTTCGACCTCATCGCCGTGGAAGATCTGGTTGGTCTGGGCGTACACTTCCCTGACCTCGCTGCCCAGGTACCAGCGCATGATATCGGCCAGGTGAACGGTATGATCAGCCACCGCTCCGCCGCCGGCCAGTTCGGGGTCCACGAACCACTCGCGGTGCTTGCGCGGCAGCTCGCCCTGGTTGATGGCGTTGAAGCAGTACGGCAGGCCCAGGTCGCCGGCCGCCAGGCGGCTGCGCAGCTCGCTCACCGGCGGGCTGAAACGCACCGGGAAGGCCGTCATCAGGATCACCCCGGCCTGTTTGCAGGCCTGCACCATCGCCCGGGCGTCTTGCGGCGTCGTAGCCAGTGGTTTTTCGCACAGCACATGCACCCCGGCCGCGGCCGCCAGTTCCACCAGCGGGCGGTGGCGGCTGTTCTCGGAGCACACCAGCACCCCGTCCGGCTGCTCGGCCAGCAGCGCTGCATAGGATGCAAACAGGCGCACCCCGAACTGCCCGGCGAACTTCCGGCCGCGCTCCAGGTCTTCATCGGCAATGCCGATCATCTCGACCCCCGGGTCGGCCAGCAGATTCAGCACGTAGGCCTCGGCGTGCAGGTGGGCAAACGACAGGATGCCGATCTTGAGCTTCTTGTGGGTGTTCATGCAGCTGCCTCCACCAGCGGCTCCAGCCGCACCGCCCGCCCGCTCAGCGCCGATTCGCGCGCCGCCAGGGCGATCTGTACCGCCGCCAGCCCATCCTCGGCGCTCACGCGCGCCGGGCGATCGTGCAGCAGAGCGGCGTAAAACTCCTTGATCTGCGTGGTATAGGGGCTTTCCAGCACTGGGCTGGCCGGCAGGCCCACATCCGGTGCGTCATCACGCCGGGCGATCAGGTTGAAGATCGGCGCCGCCGCATCCGAGTCGAACTGCACCAGCCCGCCGTCGCCGGCGATCTCCAGCCCGGTGCGGAAGGTCGGCGGCGGGTAAGCCCATGCCCCGGCGATGTGGCTCAGCGCCCCGCTGCGATGCTTCAGGATCGCCAGGGCGTAGTCGCGCTCGGCTTCCGGGTGGGCGGCGCTGACCTTTTTCGCGTACACGCTCTCCACCTCACCCGCCACCCAGCGGGCGTAATCAAAGTCATGGATCATCAAATCCAGGATCAACCCACCAGACTTGGCTTCATCCAGGAACCAGTTGCCCACCGGCTTCTTGGGGCGGTACGAACCACGCGCCAGCCGGATCACCCCCAGCCGCCCAATCTGCCCACTGGCGGCGATCTGCCGGGCCTGGGCATATTCGGGGAAGAAGCGCACCACATGCGCCACCAGCATGCGCACCCCGGCTTTGCGGCAGGCGGCGATCATCGCCTGGCCCTGCGCCACGGTCAGCGCCAGCGGCTTCTCACAGATGATGTGCTTGCCGGCCTGCGCCGCCAGCAGCGCCTGCTCGTAATGCAGGTGGGTGGGCGTGCAAATGTCCACCACGTCTACGTCCGGCAGCATCGCCTCCAGGCTGGGGTAAACCCGCGCCCCATACTGCCCCGCCAATCCCCCGGCCTCGCCGGGCGTCTCGGCCACAAACCCCACAATGCGGGCCTCGGTCTCCGCCCAACCCTGGGCGTGGGCCGTGCCCATGAACCCTGTTCCTGCAATTCCTACACGCATAAGCTGTCCTCTTGTTTGCTCACTTGATCGCGCCGGCGGTGATCGAACGGATCATCTGGCGCGAGAAGATCAGGTAGAAGACCAGGATCGGCACCATCGCCAGGGTCAGCGACGACAGCACCGCGTTCCAGTCGCTGACGAACTGGCCCAGGAACTGCTGCACTCCCAGCGTGACCGTGGCGGTCTTGATGGACGGCGAGACGATCAGCGGGAACCACAGGTCGTTCCAGACCGGGATCATGGTGAAGATGCCGATCGCCCCCAGCGCCGGGCGCACCAGCGGCAGCACCAGAGTGAAGATGCGGTATTCGCTGGCCCCGTCGATGCGCGCCGCGTCGATCAGCTCGCGCGGCACCTGGCGCATAAATTGGGAGAGGATAAAAATCGTCAGCGGCAGCCCCTGGGCGATATACACCAGGATCAGACCGGTGAGCGTGTTGACCAGGTTCAGCGCCACCATCATGCGCAGGATGCCCACCGTGCCCAGCCGGATCGGGATCATAATCCCGATCGACAGGTACAGCGCGGCCAGCGTGCTGCCTTTGAAGCTGTACTGCGCCAGCGCAAAAGCTGCCATCGCTCCGATCAACAGCGTCAGCACCAGCGAAAACGCAGTGACCACAAAGCTGTTGACGAAATTGGTGCCAAAGCTGGCACGCGAGAAGACTGTGTTATAGCCGATCAGGCTGAAGGTCTCTGCGTTGGGCAGGCTAAACGGCGAGCCGAAGATGGCGTTGCGTTTTTTGAATGAATTGATCACGATCATGAAGATCGGGAACAGGGCGATCAGGCTGTAACCGGCCAATATCAGGTGCGGCGCCAGGCGGTTCAGCCACTGGCGGGCATGGTACAGCGGAGAAACGCCGCCGGCCGTCGAGGGAGTGGTTATTGCGCTCATGCTCCGCCTCACAGTTCGTAGGTCTGAATGCGCCGCTGGAACAGGAAGGTATACAGCAGCACGCCAAACAGGATAATCAGGAACATCATCGCCGCCACGGTGGCGCCCATCGCCGGGTTGCCCAGCTGCAGCTGCTGTCCAAAGAAGGTGCGGTAGAACAGCGTCCCCATGATGTCGGTGGCGAAGTTCGGCCCGGCGTTGGCCCCCTTCATGGTGTAAATCAGGTCAAAGGCGTTGAAGTTGCCCACAAAGGTCAGCACGCCCACGATACCCACCGTGGGCAGGATCAGCGGGAACTTGATGCCCCAGAAGGTCTGCCAGCCATTGGCCCCATCCACGCGGGCGGCCTCGGTCAGCTCTTCCGGAATGCCGATCAACGCGGCGTAAAACAGGATCATCGGGATGCCCACAAACTGCCAGACCGAGATCAGCGCCACGGTCACCAGCGCGGTATTTTCCTTGCCAAGCCACGGGTAGAAATACTCGCCCAGGCCGACCAGCTTCATCATGCTTTCGGTCACTCCCCACAGCGGGTTCAGGATCAGGTTCCAGATAAAGCCGATGATCACCACCGAAAGCACCGTGGGCATGAACAGCACGGTGCGGTAGAACTTGCGCCCAAAACCACCCGCCGCCAGCAGCGCTGCCAGCAGCAGGCCGATTGGGTTCTGCACCAGCATGTGCACCACGAAGAAAACCACGTTATTCTTCAGCGCGCCCCAAAAGCGCGGCGCATATACTTCGTCGGTGAACAGCTTGACGTAGTTGCTCGTCCAAACAAATGTCTCGGCCTGGGGGGTGATCTGGTAAAAGCTCAGGCGCAGCGAATTGAGCAGCGGGTACACCATGAACAGGCTGTACAGAATCACTGCAGGGGCCAGGAACACCACGATATGCGTGGGAAAAGGTTTTCTGGTGGATGGCTTTTGCATGAAAATCCCTCGCAGGCTTAGGGGATGCGGATAAAGACGCTGCCCCGGCCGCCGGGCAAAGCCGGCGGCCGGGGATTTACGATTCAGCGCAGCGGTTTACTGCGCCGGCTTGTACCACTTATCCAGGCCGGCCTGGATTTCCTGAGCGGCCTGTTCGGGGGTCAGCGTGCCGTTGATCACGGCCGCGCTCACGCGCCACAGCTCGTTCTCCAGGTTCGGCTCGCCGCGCGAGAGGATCTGGTACGAGTTGCGGATGGTCGACTTGCAGGTCTGGCGCCAGGACAGGAACTCGTTGGCCAACGGGTCCTTCAGCGTGATCTGGTGGTTCGACAGGGTGAAGAAGCCCGGCAGGGCGTTGCTGTACAGCTCAGCGAACTCGGGGGTGGTCATCCATTCCAGGAAGGTGCGCGCCGCTTCGGGGTTCTTGGAGGCGGCGTTCATGCCCATGGCGATGTCGGTGTGATCGCTGATGTAGCACTGGTCGCCGGCCTTCTGAACGGGCGCCGGGAAGATGCCCAGTTCAAAAGCGCCGTTGACCTG
This sequence comes from Chloroflexota bacterium, assembly GCA_046089985.1. Classification (GTDB taxonomy): domain Bacteria; phylum Chloroflexota; class Anaerolineae; order Anaerolineales; family UBA4823; genus RBG-16-57-11. The sequence goes on along the minus strand of JBJSYW010000562.1, from coordinate 12,547 downwards.
CGGCTCGAAGACCGAGATTTCCCAGGAGCCGGTCGGGTAGACGGCGGCCTTGCCCAGGGTGAACAGGCTCTGCGCGTCGGGGTACTTGACCGCTTCAAAGCCTTCCGGCAGATACGGCGCCCACTTGGCCAGCTCGGCGAAAGTAGCAACGTACTGCGGATCGGTGTACTTCTCGGTGCCCTTGATCAGCCCCAGGCGGCCTTCTTCGCCTTTCCAGAAGTTGGGGCCGATGTTCTGGAAGCCCATCGTGGCGGCTTCCCACAGGTCGGAGGTGCCCATCGCGATCGGGGTGTAAGTGCCATCGGCTTTGATTTTGTCCATCGCGGCGTAGAACTCATCCCAGGTCGCCGGCTCGGCGATGCCCAGTTTGTCGAAGGCGGTTTTGTTGTAGAAGAAACCGTGGATGACCGAAGCCATCGGGACGCAGAAGACGCTCTTGTTGTCGTCGGTGATCCAGGCGCTCTTGGCCACGTCGCCGAAGTTCTCCAGGCCCTTCAGATCGGTGATGTCGGCCAGGTAGCCCTTCTGGAACAGCTGCAGCGAAGCGTCGAACGGCCGGCAGGTGATCAGGTCGCCGGCGGTGCCGCCCTCGAGCTTGGTGTTCAGCACGCCGTTGTACTCGGCGGGGGCCGACGGGGTGAACTGAACCTTGATGTTCGGGTACTTGGCTTCGAAGGCCGGGATGATGGTGTCCTGCCAGATGGTCAGGTCATCGTTCCGCCAGCTTTCGATGGTGATGGTCACCTGCTCGCCGCCGGCAACTGGGGCTTCGGTGGCTGCCGGTTGGGCGGGGGCTTCGGTCGCCGCCGGCTCGGCAGGGGCTTGGGTGGCCGGCGCTGCGCAGGCCGCCAGGACCATCGACAGCACAACCAACAGGCTTACGATATGAAACTTGCGCATTTTCTTCTCCTTCTCTTGCTCTCGTCGAACGAGTTGATGGATGGGCCGGCTGGGACCACCCCGGCCCCACTCCAGCCCAGACAACCAGCGGCGCTTCATAATTCAGGGATATCCTGATCGAAAGCGCACAACTGGGAGCTTCCTGAATTGTAAATCAAAATCGCTAATCCTGCTCAGCCTAATCAAGCGGCCGTGCCAGAACCGCCGCCATACCAGGCCAGGCAGGCTGCGCCGACCGCCGGCGAAGCTAGCTGCGAAGGCGCCAGTTCCAACCCTTCGCGGCAGATCGCCAGCGTGCGCTGCTCCAACTCGGCCCACAGGGCCGGTTCCAGGTACTTAAAAGCCGCCACACCCAGCCCACCACCGATGACGATGCGCTGTGGGTTGAGCAGCGCCACGCAGGCCGCCGCCACCACCCCCAACGCCCGCCCCACCGCCTCCAGCGCCGCCAGGGCCACCCCATCACCCTCCTGGGCGGCAGCCAGGATGCCGGCCGCGGTCAGCAGCGGGCCGGTCTTCAACCGCCCAGGCTTCAGCGGCGCCGGGCGCAGCCCGCCGGTCACCGTGCGGGACGCGGCGCTGCGGCGCTGCTCCAGGATGCGCCGGGCGGCATTGACCAGCCCCGGCCCGGAGGCCAGCGTCTCGGCGCAGCCGCGCTGCCCGCAGGCGCACAGCAGCCCCTGCGGGTCAAGCGAAATGTGCCCGGCCTCGCCGGCCTTGCCGTTGAAGCCCGTCACCAACCGCCCGTCCACCAGCAGACCGCAGCCCAACCCCGAACCGACCCCCAGGTAAACGAAATGCTCGCAGCCGCGTGCGGCGCCGTAGTAATATTCGCCCAGCGCGCTGGCATTGGCGTCCTTCTCGATCCACACCGGCAGATCGACCGCCAGGCGAGCGCGCACTTCGTCCACCAGGTTGAGCCGCTCCCAGCCCATGTTGATGGCGTTCAGCACCAACCCCTGGGCGGCGATGACCTTGCCCGGCGTGCCGATGCCGATGCCTTTCAGCGGCAGCGGTTGGGCCAGGCCGGCGCTCTCGCGCAGCAGGGCATTTATCTCGCCGGCGATACGCTCCAGCATCGCCGGCGTGCCCTGCTCCACCTGGGTCAGCGCCTGGCGCGAGCTGAGCACCTGCCCATCGCGCCCGACCAGGGCGGCGGCGATCTTGGTCGCCCCGATATCCACCCCAATGGCGTACAGCGGCTGCTCGGCAGGCATAACGGTTCCCTATAAGTGCGGGTTGATGGCGCGCCACTTATCCAGCAGCGCCCGGTTGTGTTCCCTGGCCCCTTCCAGGTTGTGGCTGGCAAACACCGGCAGCTCGCCGCCCTGGGCTGCCAGGCGGGCCACCACCTCGGTCACCAGCCCGTTCAGCAGCAGCGCGCCGATCACGGTGGAGCTGGGGCCGGCGCGCCACGCGCTGCCATCCAGCGCCACCAACGCATCGCCCGGCCGACCGCCGTTGTCGATCACGTAATCGGCGGCTTCATCCAGGCGCAGGCCCAGGTCCGAAAGCGGCGCCACAGCCGCGTAGGCGCGCGAGAGCAGCGCCACCACTTTCAGCCCCAGCGCCCGCCCGGCCAGCGCCATCTCCACCGGCATGCGGTTCACCCCGCTGTTCGAAACCACAATCAGCAGCTCGCCCGGCTGCGGGTGATAGCGCTCCAGCAGCGGCCCGGCCAACCCGGCGGTGCGCTCCAGCCGGCCCGAGCGCTCGGCGCCTTCGTGCAGCATCAGCGCTGGGTCAAAGATCGGGGTGATGGCAGCCAGCCCGCCGGCGCGATAGAAGCCCTCCTCCGCCAGCAGGTGCGAATGCCCTGTGCCGAAGATGAAGATGCGCCCATCACGCTGCACCACCCCCAGCATCTCGGCCGCCACCTGTTCCAGCGTCTCACGCTGGCTTTCAATTACCTGCCGCTGCAGGTCTTGCACGGCTTGGAAATAACGTTCCATGCTCAATTGGCCAGCTCCGCATAGAAGATATACCGGTCGCCGCGGTAGAACGACTCCACCTGCTCGAAAGACCGGCCGTTTTGATCAAACGTGGTGCGGTGAATGTGCAGCACCGGGCTGCCCTTGCGCACCCCCAACAGCTGCGCGGCAAAGGCCGGGCAGGCCGTGGCTTCCATCTCCTGCACCGCCCGGGTGGGCGCCGTACCGCAGCAGCTGCCCAGCACATCATACAGCGAGCGTTCGGCCAGGTTCTCGCGGCGCAGGATCTCGTAAAACTCGCTCAGCAAATACGAGGCCTCCAGCGCCATCGGTTCGGCGTCAGCCAGGCGCAGCCGACGCAAGAAGACCACCTGCGCCTCGGGCGGCAGCGCCAGCCGCTCGGCCACCGGCGGTTCAGCGCGCACCAGTTCCAGGTCCAGCAGGCGCGAAGCCGAGCGCATGCGGCGCGAGTTCATGTCCTGGCTGAAGCCGGTCAGGCGCAAGAGGCGCTGCTGGATGCGCGGCTGGCCCACAAAGGTGCCCTTCCCCTGGATGCGCTTCAGCAGCCCCAGCGAGGTCAGCTCGCCCAGCGCCTGGCGCACGGTAGTGCGGCTGATGCCGAACTGGCTGCCCAACTCGCTCTCGGAGGGCAGCCGGTCGCCGGGTTTCCATTCGCCGGCTTCGATGCGTTCGGTGATAAATTTACGTAACTGGTAATACAGCGGGACCGGGCTATCGCTGTCAAACATAGCGCTGCACCTCATCCTGGGGCTGCCGGCCGATAAGCCGGGGCGGCGTCTGGGAAACACATGCCTACATGTCATGACAAGCTGAATTTTACCCGCACCCCGCCCGCCTGTCAACCGGCTGGACCCAGCGCCGCCCCAGCATAACGCAGCAGGCCGCCCAGGCGGCCGGCTGCTGCCGGTAGCCTGGACGGCCTGCGGTTTGATCAAGACCCGGGTTACGGGCAGACGTTCAGTTCAACATCATCCACGTACAGCGCGGTGTTGCCGCCATCCGAGTAATCCTGCGCACCGAACAGGATGCCGATTGTCTGACCGGCGTAAGCGCTCAGGTCATACGAGCGGTACAGCCAGTAGTACGAGTCGATCGGGTTCCAGTGGAACAGCTGCTTGAGCGTGGTCGCGCCCGGGCCACAGGCCCCATTGGCACAGATATAACCGTACTGGCTCTCGCTGACGTTCGGGGCCGTCGGTGAGATGCCGGCAGCCCGGTTCGCGGCCAGCTTTTGCTCCAACTGCTCCTGGGCCGCAATGTGATAGCCCCAGCCGTCGGTGCTGTGCGGCAGCAGGCGCATGCTCAAGCGCGCATAGGTGGCGTCCGCGGGGATGGTCACATATTGGTAGAACTCGCTGGTGCGCCAGATGTTCGCCGGCAACACGGTGCCCAGCGGCACGCCGCTCTGCATCGAGCGCACCGGGCTGTAGAAGAAGCTGCCGGTGTATACCGAGGGGTTGACCGCAGCCGAGATGGTCCAATCGGTGCCGGCTTCGAAGTTCGAGTTGAGCAGCAGGTTATGCGGGGTGATGCACGGGCCTGCGCCGCTGCGGCATACCGTCAGCGAAACATCATCATAGAAAGCCGAGGTGACCCCACCCAGGCCGTCGTTGATGCTGCCGAACTCCAGCTTGATCCACTGGCCGCGGAACGGCACAGCTGAAACGGTGGTGGTCATTGGCACCCAGGCCTGGTCATCGCTCAGGTCGCTGAACAGCAGCTGCCGCCAGTTGTTCCACGGGTCAATGATATAGGCGTACTGCCAGTCGCCCACCACCGGGGCATCAGCCGCGTCGGCGTTGTAGCCGCTCAGGCTCTGCAGTCCTTCCGTACTGGGCTTCAGGCTGACTTCCGTGGTGCGCGGCCACATCGCCAGGTTGAGCGTGATGCTGATGGCATCCGTCGGGATAAACACCTCGTGCGAGCGCCAGCGCGACAGGCTGTTGGCGTTGTAATAACCGACCGGAATGCCGGTGAACCCCGAGTAGATGCCGGTGTTGGCGCGCACGTTGGTGTAATAGGGTGTGTACCAGGCGGCCCCTCCGCTGATCGGGTTCCAGTAAAACAGCGACTCGAAGCTGGGGTTATAGGTGGGCGTGACGCACCCGGCCGCGGCCGAGAAGTTAACGTTGTTGGTGTTCTTTTTTAGCTGGATCCAGGCCGGTCCGGGGTCAAAGTTTTTGCCGTCCGCTTCGGCGGTCAGGCTGCGATCGCCCTGCGGCAGGACCATGCTGTACACGCCGTCTTCGTCCGTGGTCACCGAGACGCCGGTATCGCTGGTGACCTTCACCCCGCTCAGCGCCTGGTCATTGGCGTCTTTCACCTGGCCTGACACAGTATAGGTCGAGGCCGCGCCGGTGCGCAGCAGCGGCATGAACAGGGTGCGCCACGGCGGCGGATCGGCCGGTGGCTCGCTGCCGGCCAACGCCGGGCTGATCGTGGCTGCAGCGATCAGAACTACCAGCAGCAGGTACAATACTTTTTTCATAATCACACTCCTTGGATTAAGCATTTCCTGTTAGCAAGATCAACCTAAATTCTAGCCACTATGCCGGGAAATACCTATTAAATTGCAGTAAATTCAACACGCCAGGTTGGAGGATTTATACCCGATCCTGTCCGTCCGGCCAGTACACCCGCCGGCCCGGATCAGATATCATAAGATGGCAACCGTTTTCGCCCGGCTGCGTATACTATCGATGAGAGCAGTGATCAAATAAGCACCGCAGGGCCGGCCGGCGCACAAACCGGCAAGAAAAGGAAAAAAAATGGCAAAGCTCAACGATCTCGTGCAGGATTTCCTGGCGCAGAAGACCATCGCCGTCGTAGGCGTTTCGGACCGGCGAGACACCGGCTGCAACCTCAGCTATACAAAATTCAAAGAAACCGGTTACACCGTCGTGCCGGTGAACCCGCGCCTGAGCATGTATGATGGCGTGCCGTGCTACCCGGATCTAAAATCCATCCCGGTCAAGCCGGATGCGGTCTTCATCCTGGCCAACCCCAAGATCACCGAGCAGGTGGTGCGCGAGTGCGTCGAGTTGGGCATCCGCCACGTCTGGATGCACTGCATGATGGGCACCAAACCCGGCCTGGCCGCTTCGATGACCAGCGTCTCGGCAGAAGCCGTGCGCCTGTGCCGTGAGAACGGCATCGCGGTGATCCCCGGCGCGTGCCCGAATCAGTTCCTGAAGCCCGATTTTGGTCACGCCATGATGCGTGTGATGTTCGGCGCAGTCGGGTTCCATGGCGTAAACTAGCCCTGGCTGCGCGCCACCGCTTCAGTGTCTGGGATGGCCGCGCTCACCGCGCGCCAGGCCGGCGGCGCCATGATCGTTCCAAGAACCGCCGCTGCTGCTCGGGCAGCATACAGCGGCGGTTCTTGGATAATATTTGTCTTAATTCTAATGGTCGGCGGGCCCAGGCGGGGTATAATGCGGGATCAGGACGGCACAATAGATCTCAAATGAGGGAGGACCGATGAACACCAGGCTTGACCCGTATATCAGTTTTAAAGGCACCGCCCGGCAGGCGATGGAGTTCTACCATGCCATCTTCGGCGGGAAGCTCGAGATGAGCACTTTCAACGATTACAATATGGCGCAGAACCCGGCCGATGGCGAGAGGATCATGCATGCAATGCTGGAATCGGACGGCATCTCATTCATGGCCTCAGACACCACAGGGGGGATGCCCTATGTGGCTGGAACGAACTACAGTCTGTCGATCAGCGGAGACAACCGCCCCGAACTGGTGCACTACTTCGAAAGGCTTTCGGAAGGCGGCCAGGTGATCATGCCGCTGGAAAAGGCCCCCTGGGGTGATACCTTCGGCATGCTGACCGACCGGTTTGGAATTAACTGGATGGTGAATATCGCCGGGCAGCCCGCCTAAGCGGGTTAAAAAAACGGCGGGGCGGCCATAAAACAGCCGCCCCGCCGCTTTTTGTTTAAAGATAATAGTCGAAGTCGTGTTCGGTGCGCACCTTGCGGCGGATGACAAAGATGTGTGCCGGCACGGTCTTCGGGTCCAGCTCCACATAGTTGCGCGAGCCCTGCCACAAGTAGCGGGCGTTGGTCAGCAAGTCGTGCGCCTGGTAGGGCTGGCGCGGGTCGATGCCCATCTCTTCCAGTGGCAGGGTGATATACCCGCCCTGCTTGTAGTGCGGGTCCAGGTTGACCACCACCAGTACGCGGTTGCTCTCATCCAGGCTGGTCTTCGAGTAGGCAATGATCTGCTCGTTGTCGACCTCATGGAAGGTCAGGTTGTAGTTCTGGTGGAAGGCCGGGTTCTCCTGGCGCATCTGGTTCACCTGGGCGATCAGGCCGCGCAGGCTGTCGGAGTGCTCGATATCCCAGTCCTTGATCTCGTACTTCTCCGAGTCCAGGTACTCCTCGCGCCCCGGGGCCAGCGGAGTGTTATCGCACAGCTCAAAGGCGGCCCCGTAGATGCCGTAGCTGGGCCCCAGCGTGGCAGCCAGGATGAAGCGGCTCATAAACGCCGGGCGGCCGCCCATCTGCAGGAACTCAGGCAGGATATCCGGGGTGTTGGGCCACAGGTTCGGCCCGGTGTACTCGCTCACTTCGGTCTGGGTCAGCTCGGTCAGGTAAGTCGTCAGCTCCCACTTGGTGTTGCGCCAGGGAAAGTAGTTGTACGACTGGGTGAAACCGCGCTTGGCCAACCCATACAGCGCCGCCGGGCGGGTGAAGGCTTCAGCCAGGAACAACGCATCCGGGTGCTCATGCTTGACCTGCTCGATCAGCCACTCCCACAGCGGGAAAGGCTTGGTGTGCGGGTTATCGATGCGGAAGATCTTCACCCCCTGGTCGTACCAGTAGGTGATGATGCTCTTCAACTCTTCCCACAGCTCACGCCAGTTCTCGGCCTCGAAGTTGAACGGGTAGATGTCCTGGTATTTCTTGGGCGGGTTCTCGGCATACTGGATCGTGCCATCCGGGCGCTTCAGGAACCACTCCGGGTGCTCGGCGACGTAGGGGTGCTCGGGGGCGCATTGGAAGGCGATATCCAGCGCCAGCTCGATGCCGTATTGTGCGGCGGCCTGCACCAGGTGGTGGAAGTCTTCCAGCGTGCCCAGCTGCGGGTGGATCGCCTTGTGCCCGCCGTCAGCCGAACCGATCGCCCAGGGGCTGCCCGGGTCGTCTGGGCCGGCGTTGGTGGTGTTGTTGGGCCCCTTGCGGAAGCTGGTCCCGATCGGGTGGATCGGCGGCAGGTACAGCACATCGAAGCCCATCGACGCCACGTAGGGCAGGCGCGCTTCCACGTCTTTGAAGGTGCCGTGCTGCCCCGGGACGGGCGAGCAGGAGCGCGGGAACAGCTCATACCAGGCGCTGAAGCGCGCCCGCTGGCGGTCGACCACGATCTGCAGCTCTTTTTCGTAGCGGGTGACCGGGCCGCGCTCGCCATACAGCGCCATCAAGCGCGCCAGTTCGGGCGAGAGGGCATGCCGGGCGGCTTCCGGGCCGCCGGCGCGCAGCGTCTCGGCAAAGGTGGTCAGCCACACCCCGTCGATCTGGTTGGCGTGCGGCAGCGCCCACTCCACCATCTCCAGGCCTACCAGCAGGTCCACGCTCACATCCTGCCCGGCGGCTACACGCTTGCCCAGGTCACGAAACCAGGACTTGAAATGGTCCACCCAGCCGGCCACGGTATAGCACCAGCGGCCTTCTTCGCCGGCGGTGAAACCGGCCTGCCAGCGGTCGTTGCCCAGCGCTTCCATCGGCGCTTCGTGCCACTGCGCCGCGCCGTCTTTTTTGTACAGCAGCACGCAGGAGAGCACATCATGCCCGTCGGCCAGGATGTTGGCTTCAATCACCACCCGGTCGCCCACGATGCGCTTGATCGGGAAGCGCCCACCGTCAATTTCGGGGGTGACATCTTCAATAATGACGCGTTTTCTACCGTCCTGGATTTGCATAGCCTGCCTCCGGAATGCTTAGAGCGAGCGGTAAAGGGCGAGCGTGCGCTGGGCGATGGCGGACCAGCTGAAGTGGTCCTCCACCCGCCGGCGGCCGTTCTGCCCGAACGACTGGCGCAGCTGCGGGTCCAGCGCCACGCGGTTAATGCCCTCGGCCAGCCCGGCCGAGAACCTGGCCGGGTCTACCGGGTCGAAGGTGCCCGGTTTCAATTCCAGGTCAACCAGCAGGCCGGTCTGTTCGTGCGCCACCACCTCGGGGATGCCGCCCACCGCCGAAGCCACCACCGGCGTCTCGCAGGCCATCGCTTCCAGGTTAATGATGCCGAACGGCTCGTATACCGACGGGCAGCAGAAGACCGTGGCGTTCGAATAGAACTGGATCACAGCCTCGCGCGGCAGCATCTCGCGGATCCAGATCACGCCCGGCCGGTTGGCGCTGACCGCATCCACGCCGGCGGCCATCTCACGCCCGATCTCAGGGGTGTCGGGCGCGCCGGCGCACAGCACCACCTGGATCGACGGGTCGATCTGCGGGATGGCGTTCACCAGGTGGATGATGCCCTTCTGGCGCGTCACCCGCCCGACGAACAGCACGAAGGGCTTTTCCGGGTCCACACCGCGCTGGACCAGCGCATCCACCGCTGCAGTTTTGCGATACTGCTGCAGATCAATGCCGTTGTGGATCACGTGCACGCGCGCCGGGTCCACATCCGGGAAGCAGGTCAACACGTCACGGCGCGTCTCCTGCGATACGGCAATCACCGCGTCGGCGCTCAGGATGCCGTTGTTCTCAATCCAGGTGCTCAGGTGGTAGGCGTTGCCCAGCTGCTCCACCTTCCAGGGGCGCAGCGGTTCCAGCGAGTGGGTGGTCAGCACGAACGGGATGCCCCACAGCTTCTTGGCCATAAATCCGGCGAACTGCACATACCAGGTGTGCGAGTGCACCACGCTGGCATCCAGGGTGTCTTTGGCCATTGCCAGGCTGCGGTACATGGCGTCTAATGCGCCGCCAAAGCGCGGGTCGGTGCCGGTTTTGGCCTCGCTCCACGGGCGGTAGCCTTTCACCCGCAGGTTGGGAGCAGTTTCATCTTGCTCGCCAAAGCAGCGTACTTCCACCGGCAGCAGTTTGGCCAGTTCCTGGCTCAGATACTCGACATGCACCCCTGCCCCGCCGTATACATTCGGGGGATACTCATTGGTAAACAACGCTACTTTGTTGATCTCGGCCATGATTTCCTCCTGAGCGATTTAAGGTGGGTTTGAATTTGTGTAATTCGCCCTCCTGGCCTGGACCAACGGCCCAGGCCAGGAGAACCACCGCGCCATTCCCACCCTGACAACGGCGCAGAGGATTGCAACCTATGCTTTTGACTTGCCCTGCGCCGCCACAGCTTCCTGGGCCTTGCGGATTTCGTCCGGGTCGCCCAGGTAGTAGTGCGTGATGGGCTGCAGGTTTTCGTCCAGTTCATACACCAGCGGCACGCCAGTGGGGATGTTCAGCTCAACGATCTCGTCGTCAGAGATGTTATCCAGATACTTGACCAGCGCGCGCAGGCTGTTGCCGTGGGCGGCGATGATCACACGCTTGCCCGACTTGACCACCGGAGCGATGGTTTCATGCCAGTAGGGCAGGAAGCGCGCCACGGTGTCTTTCAGGCACTCGGTCAGCGGCACGTCGGCGTCGGGCAGGCCCTGGTAGCGCGGGTCATGCCCGGGCCAGCGCTCGTCGTCCTTGGTCAGCGCGGGCGGCTGGATGTCATAGCTGCGGCGCCAGATCTTGACCTGCGCGTCGCCATACTTGGCGGCGGTCTCGGCCTTGTTCAGCCCCTGCAGCGCGCCATAGTGGCGCTCGTTCAGGCGCCAGGAGTTATGGACCGGGATCCACATGCGGTCCATCTCATCCAGGCTGATCCACAGGGTGCGGATCGCGCGCTTCAGCACAGAGGTGAAGGCGACGTCGAAGGCATAGCCCTGCTCCTTCATCAACTTACCGGCGCGATGCGCCTCAGCCAGGCCCTTTTCGGACAGATCGACGTCCGTCCAACCGGTGAACCGGTTTTCCTTGTTCCATTCGCTCTCGCCATGGCGGAGCAGCACAACTTTGTACATGATCTATGTACCTCCTAGTGGACGCTATTATAGTAGTTGATCAGCCCATTTGTGGAGGAATCATGGTGGGTCGCCGGCTGGTTTTTTTGCAATTCGGGCAAGATGGCCTTCGCCAGCTGCTTGCCCAGTTCCACGCCCCACTGGTCGTACGAGTTGACGTTCCAGATCACGCCCTGGGTGAAGATTTTGTGCTCGTAACAGGCGATCAACTCGCCCAGCACGAACGGGGTCAGCTGGGGGTAGAAGAACGAGTTGGTGGGTTTATTGCCGGGGAAGGTCTTGGCCTCGCTCAGCAGCTCCAGCTGCGCCCCCGAAACGCCCGTCGCTTCCAACTCGGCGCGCGCTTCGGCGGTGGTTTTGCCCTTCATCAGCGCTTCGGTCTGCGCCAGGAAGTTGGACAGCAGGATTGGGTGGTGTTCGCCGAGCGGGTTGTGGCTGCGCGCCGCGGCCAGAAAATCGCACGGGATCAGCTTGGTGCCCTGGTGGATCAGCTGGTAGAAGGCATGCTGCCCGTTGGTGCCGGGCTGGCCCCAGATCACCGGGCCGGTGGAGTAGTCCACCCACTGCCCAGCGCGGGTTACGCTCTTGCCGTTGCTCTCCATATCGCCCTGCTGGAAGTAGGCCGGGAAGTGCACCAGGTACTGGTCATAGGGCAGGATGGCATACGAGTCAGCGCCGAAGAAATTGTTGTACCATACGCCCAGCAGCCCCATGATGACCGGGATATTGCGCTCGAAGGGTGTGCTGCGGAAGTGCAGGTCGGCCTGGTGAGCGCCGTCAAGCAGCTCTTCGAAGCGCTCCATGCCCAGGTAGATGGCGATCGACAGCCCGATCGCCGACCAGAGCGAGTAGCGCCCGCCGACCCAGTCCCAGAACTCGAACATGTTGCGCGTGTCGATGCCGAACTTGCTCACCGCCTCGGCATTGGTCGACATGGCGGCGAAGTGGCGCGCCACGGCGGTTTCGTCATGCGCCGCCGCCAGGAACCAATTGCGCGCCGAGTGAGCGTTGGCCATCGTCTCCTGGGTGGTGAAGGTCTTTGAAGCCACCAGGAACAGGGTCGTTTCGGGGTGCACGACCTTCAGCACTTCAACCAGGTCGGTGCTGTCGACGTTGGAGACGAAATGCACGTTTAGACCCGGGCGGGCATACGGCTTCAGCGCTTCACACACCATCTTCGGGCCAAGGTCCGAGCCGCCGATGCCGATGTTGACCACATCGGTGATGGCCTTGCCGGTATAGCCCTTCCATGCACCAGAGCGCACCGCTTCGCTGAAGCTGCGCATCTTGTCCAGCACCCGGTTGACTTCGGGCATCACATCTTGCCCGTCAACGTAAATCGGGGTGTTCGAGCGGTTGCGCAGCGCCACATGCAGGACGGCGCGCCCTTCAGTGTTATTGATCTTCTGCCCGCTGAACATGGCGTCGATCATGCCCGCCAGGCCAACCTGGCGGGCCAGGTCGAACAGCAGGGCCATCGTCTTTTCGCTCACCCGGTTCTTCGAGTAATCGAACAGGATCTCACCCAGGCGCAGCGAGAACCGCTCAAACCGCTGAGGATCACTGGCAAACAGCTCTCGCATGTGCGTTTGACTAATTTCATTATAGTGTTCGTTCAATGCCTGCCAGGCAGGCGATTCGGTTCGTGTGG
>JBJSYW010000561.1:0-10207 GCA_046089985.1 Chloroflexota bacterium | reverse complement strand
CGGCGGTGCTGCTGGAGGAGGCCGGCTTTGGCCTGCTGGCCCCACCCTGGTGGAACCAGCCCGGTTCGCGCCTGGGCATGCGCCTGCGCCTGAACTCCAAAAAGCCGGGCGACCAGAAGCTCAGCACCGGCCGGATGACGCTCGATCAGCTGGTCGAATACCAGTGGGAGCTGTCGGTAGGCGAAACCACCCTGACCGAAGCCGAGTTCCGCAGCCTGGCGGCGCTCAAGTCGCCGCTGGTGCAGATCCGCGGCCAGTGGGTCCAGCTGGACCCAGAGCAGATCGAGGCCGCCATCGCCTTCTGGCAGAAGCAGCAGCTGCGTGGCGAGATCAGCCTGCTGGAGGCGCTGCAGTACGCCCAAGGCGCTCACGAGCAGACCGGTGGGCTGCCGGTGGAAGAAGTGCTGCCTGATGAGTGGCTGAAGCAGTGGCTGGCGCGCCTGAACCAGGACGCGGCCCTGGAAGTGCTGCCCCAGCCGGACGGCCTGACCTCCCCGCTGCGCCCGTACCAGCGCTTTGGCTATTCCTGGTTGAGCTTCTTCCGCCGCTGGGGGTTGGGCGCCTGCCTGGCCGATGATATGGGCCTGGGCAAAACCATCCAGGCCCTGGCAATGCTGCTGCGCGAGAAGGAATTGTTGGGCGGGCTGCCCGGTCCCACGCTGCTGGTGGCCCCCACTTCGGTGGTGACCAACTGGGAGCGTGAGACGCGCCGCTTCACCCCCGGCCTGACCACACATGTCCATCAAGGGCCGGACCGGCTGCGCGGCGCTGCCCTGGCCCAGGCGGCTGCAGGGGTGGACCTGGTGCTGACCAGCTATGTGCTGGCCCGCCAGGACGCTGAATCGCTGGGCGCCATCCGCTGGCTGGGGGTGATCCTGGATGAGGCGCAGAACATCAAGAACCCCAGCGCCCGCCAGACTCAGGCAGTGCGCGCCCTGCAGGCCGATTTTCGCCTGGCGCTGACCGGCACGCCGGTCGAGAACCGCCTGAGCGAGCTGTGGTCGATTATGCACTTCCTGAACCCCGGCTACCTGGGCGGGCACAAGGAGTTCCGCGAGAACTACGGTATTCCGATCGAGCGCTACAGCGACCCACAGGCTATCGAGCGGCTGCGCAAGCTGGTGGGCCCGCTGATCTTGCGCCGGGTCAAGACCGACCCGAACGTAATCAACGATCTGCCGGAGAAGATCGAGAGCAAGGTCTACTGCACGCTGACCGAAGAGCAGGCCACCCTGTACCAGGCGGTGGTGCAGGATGTGATGCAGAAGGTGGAGAACAGCGAAGGCATCCAGCGCCGGGGATTGGTGCTGAGCATGCTGATGCAGTTGAAACAGATTTGCAACCACCCGCTGCAGTACCTGCACCAGGCCGGCAAAACCTCCGGGCAGCCGGTGAACGGGCGCAGCGGCAAGCTGGAGCGCCTGGTGGAAATGCTGGAAGAAGTGCTGGCCCTGGGCGACCGGGCGCTGATCTTCACCCAGTTTGCCGAAATGGGTGAGCTGTTGGCCGGTTACCTGCCGGGGGCCACCGGGTACGCCGCCCAGTTCCTGCACGGCGGCACGCCCACCCGCCAGCGCGACCAGATGGTGCGCCGCTTCCAGGAAGATAGCCAGGCCCCGCCGCTGTTCATCCTGTCGCTGAAGGCCGGCGGCACCGGGTTGAACCTGACCCGCGCCGGGCATGTCTTTCACTTTGACCGCTGGTGGAACCCGGCGGTGGAGGACCAGGCCACCGACCGGGCCTACCGCATCGGGCAGCAGCGCAATGTGCAAGTGCACAAGTTCGTCACAACCGGGACGTTGGAAGAGATGGTGGATGAGATGATCGAGAGCAAAAAGGGATTGGCCCAGGCGGTGATCGGCGGCGGCGAGCAGTGGCTGACCGAACTGTCGACGGCCGAGCTGCGCCAGGCTGTGGAGCTGCGCCGGTGAGCGGCGACCGCGCATCAGGCGGCGGATCGAACCGCCGGCGCCGGCGCCCGCCGTCCGACCAGCCGCCGCGCCCGCAGGGCAGCCCGCCGTCCGACCAGGCATCGCGCCCGCAGGGCAGCCCGCCGTCCGACCAGCCGCCGCGCCCGCAGGGCCGCCCGCCGTCTGACCAGGCGACACGCAAGTCGGGCCGCCCGCCGGCCGACCAGGCGGCACGCAAGCCGGGCCGCCCGCCGGCCGACCAGGCGACACGCAAGCCGGGCCGCCCGCCGGCCGACCAGGCGCCGCGCCCGCAGGGTCGCCGTCCGCCGGGCCGCCCGCCCGGTCAGGAACCGCGCCCGCCCCGCCCGCCCAAAGACGGCATCCGTTCGGCCACCCGGCGCGGCGCGTTTGGCAAAAACTGGTGGGCCACCCGCTGGATCGCCGCCATGGAGCGCCTGGTGGATAACGGCCGCCTGGCGCGCGGACGCAGCTACGCTCGCAACGGCCACGTGCTGGCGATTGACGAGCAAAAGGACGGGGTGGAAGCGCGCGTGCAGGGCTCGCGCCGCACCCCCTACAAGGTCAAGATCCAGGTCACCCCGCTGCCAGACAAAGCCTGGGAGCGGGTGATCGACGCGCTGGCCGAGCAGGCCCTGTTCACCGCCCAACTGCTGGCGGGTGAGATGCCGCAGGATATTGAGCGCGCCTTCCAGCGCGCCGGCAGCAGCCTGTTCCCGGATAAGCGCAGCGAGCTGACCACCAGCTGTTCGTGCCCTGATTGGGCCAACCCGTGCAAGCATGTCGCCGCGGTGCACTACATCCTCGGCGAGCGCTTTGACGAAGACCCATTCCTGCTGCTGCGCATGCGCGGGCGCTCACAGCAGCAGATCCTGGCTGGGCTGCGCAAGCGCCGGGCCGGCGGGGCGCCGTCGCGCACCGAGCCGGCTCCGGCAGCTGATGCCGATACGGCTGTGCCGCTGGAGCGCCTGCTGGATGATTATTGGGGCCCGGGCGATACGCTGGACGGCCTGGCGGTGAGCGTGCGCTCGCCGGCGGTGGAAACCCCGCTGCTCAAGCGCCTGGGCGATCCGGCGTTCTTGCCCGGGCTGCAGGAACTGCTGCTGCCCGCCTACCGGGCGATCCAGATGGCCGCCTTGCAGGCCGCCTTCGGCGATCCGGAAGCCCAGGACGGCGAGTAAGCCCGGAGCGCCTAGCGCACAAACGTGCCGCGGCGCAGGTCGTCCAGCGCTTGCTGGATCTCCTCCATCGTGTTCATCACGAATGGGCCATACGGAGCGACCGGCTCCTTAAACGGCGCGCCAGCCATCAGCATAAAGCGCGCCCCCTGGCCTGGCCCAGCCTGCACTCGCAGGTGGTCGCCGTCGCTGAAGACGAGCATGCACAGCGCTTCCAGCGCTTCACCGCCGCCGGGAGCCTGCGCGCCGAAGCGCGCCGCGCCTTCGAACAGGTAGGCGATGGCGAAATGACCGCTGGGGATCTCCAGGCAGAACTCGGCCTGCGGCTGCAGCTGCACGTCCATGTACAGCGGCTGGGCGGCGATCTCGGTCACCGGGCCGCGCTGGCCCAGGTATTCGCCCGCCACCACCCGCACCCGGGCGCCGTCCTGCTCCAGGCAGGGGATCTCGGCCGCACCGATCTCCTGGTAGCGCGGTTGGCTCATCTTCTCAGCCGCCGGCAGGTTGACCCACAGCTGGAAGCCGTAGATTGTCCCATCCGGCCCGCGCTGCGGGTATTCGCCGTGCAGGATGCCCCGACCGCTGGTCATCCACTGTACGTCGCCCGGCCCGATCTGCCCCTGGTTGCCCAGGCTGTCACGGTGCTGCACCTGCCCGGTGAGCATGTAGGTGACCGTTTCGATGCCGCGGTGCGGGTGGGTGGGGAAGCCCTGCAGCGGCTGACCGGGGTCATTGAATGCAAAGTGGTCGAACAGCAGGAACGGGTCGAAGAGGTTGGAGCGCTGCGGGCCAAACGAGCGCCTGAGCAGCACGTCGGCGCCTTCGCGCACCAGTTGGGGTTCGATCACCGAGCGGACGGTGCGGGGGTATGCCTGGTTCATTTCATGTCTCCCAGAAGGTTGGATGTATTTTGAAGACTGTGCCAGACCGCTTTACCAGCGGGTGAGCAGCGCGGCCAGCAGCGCCGCGCGCTGCCCCAGGCTGTCGATCTGGACGTACTCACGCTCCGAGTGCATCCCGTCGCCCCAGCCGCTCAGCCCGTCCAGCACCGCCACGCCCAGCGGGGCGACGAAGTTGGCGTCGGATCCGCCGCCGGTGCCGCCTTCGCTCAGCTCGATCCCGATCCCGGCGGCGATGGCGCGCGCCTTTTCAAACGCAGCGATCATACGCTCATCGCGCGGCATTGGCGGGCGGTTCAGGCTGCCCTGCACTTCCAGGCGCGTGCCTTCCAGCGCCGGCTGCAGGCCCTGCAGCGCCTGGGTGATGCGCCCGACTTCGGCCGGGTCCATCACGCGCAGGTCCACCTCCAGGCTGGCCTGTTCGGGCACCACGTTGCTGGCGGTGCCGCCCTTCACCACCCCGGCGTTGAGCGTGGTGCCGCGGCTGTAATCGGTCAGGCGCTGGATGGCGATCACCTGGTGGGCCAGCTCTTCGATCGCATTGCGGCCCTGGGCGTGGTCGCTGCCGGCATGCGCCGCCCGCCCGTAGGCGGTGACCAGGAACTCGCCCACGCCTTTGCGCCAGGTCTTCAGGCCGCCGCCGGGCATGCCCGGCTCCATGCACAGCACCAGCGCTGCCTGGCGCGCCAGGCGCTCGATCACCGGGCGGGAGACCAGGCTGCCGGTCTCTTCGTCGCTGGTGAACAGCATGGTCAGCGGCAGGCTGGTGGACAGGCCGTGCTGCTGCAGCAGACCGGCGGTGAACAGCGCAATGGCGATCCCGGCTTTCATATCCAGCGTGCCCGGGCCGTGCAGGCGCCCGTCGCGCGCTTCGCACGGCATGCGCGCCAGCGTGCCCAGCGGGTGGACGGTGTCCATATGCCCGATGATCAGGATCCCGGGACGGGGATCGTCGGGGTGGAAGCGCCCGATGACAAGATCACCGGCCTGCGCCTGGGGCAGCCGTTCTACCCGGGCGCCCAGGCGCTCCAGGTGGCCCGCCACGGCCCGGCTCATGCCATCGACGGCGGCTTTTTCACTGCTGGGCGATTCGATCTCGACCAGCTCGCGCAGCAGAGCCACCAGCTGCGGGGTTTGTTGGGTAATTTCGTTTAATGAGAGCATGGCTGTATTATACGCGCGAAAAGCCGGCCGCGGCCGGCTCTTCAGGGCGCACTGCATCTGCCGGGCGGCTCAGTTCAGCCCGGTCAGCTGGCAGCTCACCTCCCACAGGCGCTGTTGGGCTTCCAGGTCGTTGGCCTGCGCGGCAGGAGCGATCTCGCGCATCTCCGAGTAGTACCTGCCGCTCACCCCGTCCAGCTCTGGGGCGGAGGCCAGGTGGATCGAAGTGGCCGCGCCCTGCTCCACGCTGTCGCCGGTGCTGTTGAAGCCGGTCTGCAGCAGCTTGGTGGTGATCGCCCCGGGGTGCAGGCTGTTGGAGGTCAGGCCGCTGCCGTGGGTGCGCCGGGCCAGTTCCTGGGCGAACAGCACGTTGGCCAGCTTGGACTGGGCATAGGCGGTGTAAGGGGTGAACGCCTGGCTGCCGTGCAGGTCGGCGAAGTTGATCCGGCCGCGGGTGTGGGATATCGACGCCACGGTGACGACGCGCGCCCGGGCGGGCAGCAGTTGGTCGAGCAGCAGGTTGGTGAGCAGGAACGGCGCCAGGTGGTTGACTGCGAAAGTCGTTTCGTACCCGTCTTCGGTCAGCCGGCGCTGATTCATAAACACCCCGGCGTTGTGCACCAGCACATCCAGGTCAGGGAAGCGCCGGCCCAGTTCGTCTGCCAGGGCGCGCACCTGGGCCAGCGAGGCCAGGTCGGCGGCGATGGTCTCCAGCGCCGCGCCGGGCACGGCCTCCGCCACCTCGGCGGAGGCGCGCTCGGCCTTGGGCAGGCTGCGCCCATGGATCACCACCCGCAGCCCTTTCTGCGCCAGCCCGATGGCGGTGGCCCGGCCGATGCCGTCGGTAGCGCCGGTGACAAGAACGGTGTGTTTGTGCATTTGGAACTCCAGTTGACCCGCCAGGATAATTATGGATAAAGTTTACCTTATATATAAGTATACGTCGAGGGGCTGTCCGGAACTACTGCCCTGGACAGCCCCTGCGCAAGCCGATACTTACTTCAGATATTCATCCGCCAAAGCCTGGACCACGATGTAGAACTCCTGTCCGTTGTTATAGGTACCCCAGAACAGCCACACCGGCTGCAGGTAGACGTCATCCGCCGGCTGGTCCATCATCCCGGCGGCGGCCGGATCGGTGGTCCAGTAAACCAGTTGGGCGGTTTTGATCGTGGCCAGCTTGAGTTCGGTGGAAGCGGCCGGCTCGCTGATCACATTGGGCGAGAGGAAGGTCGGCCGGTAGGCCTGCGGTTTGCCCGGGTAGGGGTTGATGTAGAAATCCCGGATCAGCGGGTATGCGCCGGCCTGCTCGCCGGGGATCGCCAGGCCCTCTACCGCCAGGCGCTCGCCGGGCTGCCAGGGCAGTTGGTTGAGCGACAGGCCGTCCTGCTGTGCGTAGCCGTTGATTACATAAGCCTGCCCGTCCTCGGCGGTCAGCACCAGCACGCTGCGCCCGCCCACCGGCTTGACCGATACGCTGCCGAACCAGACCTGCGGCTGGAGGTCCGGGTAGACCGGCTGCATGCGCTCCACCTGCAGCGCCGGCGCGCCGTTTGCGCCATCCTGCAACTCGTACCGGCCCCAAACCTTTACCGGCAGCTGGTAGTAGGCTTCACTCCCCGCCACCGCCGGGCCTTCCAGCCGCACGTACAGGCCGTCGGGCCAATCGGGGCTGGGATCGACGTTCAGGAAAGCCTCCGCCGTCATCACCCCGTCGGTATAGCGGTGCATCGTCACGTACAGGCGGCCTTCGACGCCATCCAGGCGCTGGATCTGGCTGCTGGTCGCTTCGGCCGGCTGCGCCTCCGGCGTGGGCGTGGGCTGCCCGTCCAGGTTCAGCCCAGCCAGGCCAATGCCTCCGCCGCCTCCGCCCCCAAAGCCCAGGTCATTCGCCAGGTTGGACCAATCCATGCTCAGCCCATCCGGGCTTTCCAGCAGCGCGCCGCTGGCATACAGGGTCGAGTCGTCGGGCACATCCGCAGGCAGGCCGGGGATGCGCACCTCCCGCCCGTCGACGGTGCGCAGCAGGCCGTCATCGCCCTGGCGAGTGATCGTGCCGCCCAGGGAGGTGTAGGCCGAGGTCGAAACCTCATATCCGGCCACGTTGATCTGCAGTTCTCCCCCCAGGCCGCTCTCGAACCGGCCCCAAACGTGAAAGTATGGATTTGGCCGGGCTGCCTGCTCGACCAGGGCCTGGTCCACCTGGCCGGAAAGCGGCGTTCCGTCCAGGGTCAGGCGGGGCGGGACGCCCGCCTCGGCCGCCGGGTAAACGGTGATAAAGCCGTGCACATCCGCCGGCCGGCCGGGGGTGCGCGCGGGCTGCCACATGCGGTAGCCGTTCACATCCGGCAGCGGCACACCCAGCGAACCGCTGCTCCTGAACTCGGCTCCACTGGCCAGGTCCTGGCGCAGCAGCTTGTCCCAGGCGGCCTGGGCGCTAATGATCGGGAACTCGCCCACCGGCTGGTAGACGGCGTGCTTGGCGACCACCTCGTTCACCTGGCCCTGTTCGTCAAAGCTCACCCAGTAACCGGTCCCATCGTACAGGCTGAAGACCACCGGCAGGCCATCCTGCAGTTCAGATACCAGGGTCTGGGCCACCCGGGCGTTGCCCGGTTGGTGCGGCGGCTGGACCTGGTAAGGGAAATCCAGCAGCCCGGCCTGTTGAAGAAAGTCTTCGGCACGAACCGAGAGCTGCTCGGCCGGCAGAGGCGGCGTGGAGTCGACCGCCAGGACAGCCGGGGTGTGGGCCCGGCGGTAGTGGAACCAACCCGCATAGGGGCCCAGGTCGATCTCCATCACGCCGTCGGTCAGGTAGTAGTGCGGTGCGCCCGGTTGATCATCCGGCAGGCGGTAGACCGGCCCGGTGAAGCCCAGCCGGCCGGCCAACCGGCGGGCCTGCTCCACGCTGATCAGCTCGCCGGGCGAGCGGCGGTAGAGCTGCACCCCGGCGGGCGCGGATGGGAACTGCGCTTCCAGCCCCAGGGCGTTGTCGATTACGCGGCTGGTATAAACGGCCGCGGTGGGCGCAGCGGTCGGTATGGGGGTAGGCCCGTCCGGCGCAGGGGTGCGCGTCTCGTCCGGGCGGGGCGCGCCGGTGGGGGTCGGCGTGACCGGGGTTGCGCTGGCTGGAGCGGCGGGCGTGACCTGCGGCAGCACGTTCTGGAAGGCCCAGGACATGCCCAGCAGCAGCAGCGCCGCCATGGCGATCCAGCCCAGGAAGCGCCCCGCCTGCGCCAGCGCGGCGCGCCCGGCCGGGCGCGCCGGCGGCGCAGCTCGCGCCGCAGCCTGCTGGGCCAGGGCCAGCCGCCGGCGCAGCTCGGCTTTGGCGGCCGGATCGGGCCGAACGGTCTGGGCCAGGGCCTGCAGCGAGCGGCCGAGTTCAAGCTCGGCGGCCGGCAGCTCGGCCTCCGGCAGCCCTGCCGCCGGAATTTCGGCCGGCTGCAGGCGGCCCGCCTCGGACGGATCGCCCTTAAGGGCGGCGTACAACCAATCGGCCTGGTGTTGTGGCGTGGTGGGTGTCATTTGGTCTCCTCCTGGGCCTGTGCCAGCTGCCGGCGCAGGTCTTTGAGACCGCGCAGCAGCAGCATCTTGACTGCCGCTTCGTTCTTGCCCATCACCTGGGCGGCCTCGGCGCCGCTCAGGTCGCAAAACAGGCACAGGTTGATAGCGGCGGCCTGGTCGGGGGTGAGATTGCCGATCGCCCGGCCGGCCCGCTCCAGGTCCAGCCGCTGGCCGGCCAGCACCTCGGGTGGAGGAGATGGGTCCGGCGCGGCTTCGTCCAGCGCACCGGCCGGTTTGCGATACGCCTGCCGGTAGAACATCGCCGCCTGGTTGCGGGCGATGCCGAGCAGCCAGGCGCGGAAACTGCCCGACCGGCGGAAGGTGCGCACCCCCTCCAGGGCAGCCAGGAAGGTCTGGGTGGTCAGGTCCTGCGCATCCTGGCGGCTGCCGGTGCGCAGGACGTGATAGCGGTAAACCCGCTCGTAATGGCGCTCATACAGCTCGGCGAAAGCCTCTGGGCGGCCGGGCGCCTCGGCCGCCAGGGCTTCATCGCTGGTGGATAGGACGTTGGTCCGGGTAGTGGTTTGGGCCGTCATAATCCTCCGCAAAAGGGTTGAAGAATACCGTTCAGTATATATGTTGCCTTACGGAGGAAAAGGTAACGCGCTGCGCCTGAGTCTTACCCGGCCCGGGCGGCCATCCGGCGGATGCTGTTCAGCAGGCGCTGGATGTCTTCCATCGTGGTGGAGGTGTTCATGATCACCAGGCGCAGCCAGCGCACCCCGTTGAACACCGCCGATGACAGGTGGAACTCGCCGTTGGCGATCAGCGCATCGCGCACCTGCAGCTGCAGCGCATCGCTGCCGGCGATGCGGAAGCACAGGATGTTGCTCTGCGGTTCAACCGGGCAGCTGAAATCGGGCTGGGCCTGGATGTATTCATACACCTGGTGGGTCAGGTCATACTGCGCTTCCAGGGTCTGAGCCAGGCCGCGCTCGCCCAGCGCCCCAGCCACCAGGAAGAACTTGACCGCCAGCCCGGCCTTGGTGCACTCGACCGTGCGGTTGGCCACGTCGATGCCGGGTTGGTCCTTCTCATGGAACAGGTAGCTGGCCTCTTGCTGGAAGGCCCCATCCAGGGCGCGGTGATCGCGCACCAGCAGCGCTGCGCACAGCGCCGGGGTCTGCAGCATTTTGTGCGCGTCCCAGGTGATCGAGCTGGCCTTCTCGATGCCGCGGGCGCGCGAGCGGTACTTATCGGACAGCAGTGCGCTGGCCCCGTGCGCCCCATCCACGTGCAGCCACAGCCGGTTGGCCTGGCAGAAGTCGCCCACCTCATCCAGTGGATCGTATACGCCCACCGCGGTGCTGCAGGCGTTGGCCACCACCGCCATCACGCGTTTGCCCTGCTCGCGCACCTGCGCCAGGGCCTGCGGCAAGCGCTCGGGGATCAGCGCCCCGCGCGCGTCGCACGGCAGCGCCACAACGGCTTTCTGGCCGATGCCCAGGATGCCGGCGGCGCGCGCCATCGAATAGTG
>JBJSYW010000560.1:0-18656 GCA_046089985.1 Chloroflexota bacterium | reverse complement strand
TTCGCCTGGTAGCGCGGCCGCTAAAACTGGAGCGCGCCGAGGGCGCTCAACCTTGTGGCGCCGAGGGTGAAGGTTTTTCCCAGTACTGGCGGTAATCCTGCACGTACTGGCGCATCGTGATCGGCGCGCGCCCGGTGATGCGCTGCACCTCGCCGGTCACCCGGGCCGCCATGCCGCTGCGCGTGTTCGAATACAGCCAGGTGGTCACCAGCGCGTACATCAGCGGGGCTTTGCGCCACTGCCGGACAAAGAACGCCGGACGGCTCGGGTTCTTATACGTGATCTTGCGCCCCAGGGTCTGGGTGAAGATCTCGGCCACCTGGTTATAGTCCAGCGCTTCGGGGCCGGTCAGGTCATAGGCCTGGTTTTCGTGCCCGGGCTGGGTCAGCGCCGCCGCCGCCGCCGCGCCGATATCGCGCACGTCGATAAAGCTGGTGCGCGCCTTGCCCACCGGCACATAGATCTCATCCCGGTCCCGGATTTCGGCCAGGTGGGTGGTGTTCAGGTTCTGCATGAAGAACGACGCTCGCAGGAAGGTGTACGCCATCCCCGAGGTTTTCAGGAACTGCTCCACCTTGTAATGCGGAACCACCGTATTCTGCTCGATCCCGATAATCGACAGGAACACGAAGTGCTGCACGCCTGCGGCCCGGGCGGCCTGCATGGCTGGGATCAGGGTGTGCTCGATATCGCTGATCTGCGGCGGGCGCAGGATAAACGCCCGTTGGATGCCCTGGAACGCCGGGGTGAAAGTCTCTGGCTTGCTGAAGTCGAACCCGGCTGCCTCGACCTGCGCCCCGAACCGTTCGATCAGCTTGCCGGGGAACAGGTCGCCGGCGCGCACGCGCCTGCCCTGGGCGGTTAACGAATGGACCACCTCAGCGCCCACGTTTCCAGACGCCCCAATTACCAGGATGTTTGTTGTCATCAGTGCCTCGGCCAATTTTGGATGCCTGCATAAACCTGCTGTTTCTCACGCCTGCGTCGCGGGCCGCGGCGGGTCCGGGCGCAGCAGCGCGGCTTGGGCGCCTGGCGTTCGCAGATGCTGTGGCGCTGCTGCGCCCCTACGCACGCAGTTCCCTTGCGTACACCGCGTCACGCTGCACGTGGTTCCCCGGTGCGCACCGCGCCCAGACGCACGTGGCTCCCCGGTGCGCACCGCGCCCTGACACACGCAGTTCACCGATGCGCACCATGCCTGACGCACGTGGTTTCCCTGCGCACACGGATGCCTGACGCACGTGGTTCCCCGGTGCGTCCCGCGGCTCGGTGCGCGCGGGTTCCTTGCGCACACTGCGCTCAGTCCGAGCCGCCTCACCTGCCACGCGCATCAGCTCAGCAAACCGCCGGCGAACGCCAGGAAACGCTGCACATCGCGGAAATTGCTTGCCAGCCCCACCGAGATGCGCACCGCGCCGGAATTCTTCCCATCGATGCACAGCCGGAAATCATCCAGCGTCAGCCGCTCGTTCGGCTGCCGGAAACACGCCGCCAGTTCGGGCTTCGAAATCCCCAGCGCGATCTCACCCGCCCCCGGGTTGCAGAAACAGCCCGTGCGCAGCGAGATATTGGCAGCGTTGGCCTGCTGCTCGATCGCCCGGTGATCGATCGCCTGCCCGCCGGCGGTGAAGAAATTCATCGTCAGCGTCCCGCCGCGCTGCTCGGTGCTCGCCGGCCCATACAGCCGCACCAGCGGCTGCCCGCTGCTGTGCCGCATCTCCAGCAGGTTGTCCAGCAGCCAGCCGGTCAGGCAGCGCACCCGTTCGTGGATGATCTCCAACCCGATCACCTGCAGGTGCTTCAGCCCGATCTCGATCGCCGGCAGGCTCAAATAGTTCAGCGTTCCATCTTCGAAGGCCGCCTCACCCGGCGCCAGGTAATACTTATCCCCCTGCACCGACGCCACCGTGATCGTGCCCCCCGCAAACCACGGGCGGTGCAGTTTACCCAGCGCTTCCTTGCGGGCCAGCAGGCACCCCACCCCGGTCGGGTAGCCGAACATCTTGTAGAACGACAGCGGCACAAAATCCGGCTTCCACCGCCCCAGGTCCAGCCGGTTGCTTGGCGCAAACGCCGCCCCATCCACCAGCACCGTCCAGCCCTGCGCCCGCGCCCGCTCGATCCATTCCAACGGGTGCTGTACCCCCGAAAAATTGGACTGCGCCGGGTAGGCGAACAGGTTGTTCCCGCCCGGCCGCGCCAGCGCCAACCCCGCCGCCAGCTTCGCCTCGTCGATGCGCAGGTCCGGCAGCTCCACCGGCAGGTAGGTCACCGTCGCCCCGTGGTTGCGCGCGTACTCGCGGATCCCGTTCACCGAGTTGTGGTTATCAAAGGTCAGCAGGTACTGGTCGCCTGCCCCAAACGGGAACGACTCGCCCACCAGCTTCAGCGCCCCGGAGGCATTGGCGGTGAAGATCGCCACGTACTCGTCCGGGTCGGCATTGAAGTACGCCAGCACATACTGCCGGGCGTGCTCCACCAGGTGTGTCATCGCCATTGAAGTCGGGTTCGACGAATGCGGGTTGCCAAAAACGTTCTCCCGCAGCAGCGCCATGTGCTGCTCCACCTGCGCCTCGGCGTACAGCCCGCCGCCGGTATAGTCGATATAAACTTGATTGCCTGCGTCCAGCCGTCCGTACTGCGTGGCCCGCAGTTCGTCCAGCTTGCCCGTCCCGGCATACCCCGGGTATGCCTCCAGGAAAGCCTGGTAGGCAGAATCGATCGCAGCCTGTGGAGTTTGTGTGGCGATGCTCATCTTTTCGTCCCTCGGTTATTGTATTGGCTCAAGTCTGCGCGGGCGGGCGGCCCCGCCTGCTCATTTCACCCGCTCAATGATCTCAGCCGCCAGGTCATAGCGGTTAAACTGCGGCATGATGTAGACGCCCTGCGCCCAATCTTTCATCTCCTCAATCAGCTCGGCTGCGATGTCCACCCCCACCCAGGGGGCTTTCTCGCCCGCCGTCCGGATGCGCTCCTGCATCTCGGCCGAGATGCTGATCCCCGGCACCTCATTGTGCAGGAAGGCCGCATGCCGCGCTCCATACAGCGGCAGCACCCCCGCCAGCACCGGCGCAGGCAGCGGGCCGTGCAGCTCGGTATAGCGCCCCAGGAAGGCTTTTGCCTGGCGCGGGTCAAACACCGGCTGCGTCAGCAGGAAATCCGCGCCGGCCTTCAGCTTGCGGCGCAGGTTTTTGATCTCCGTTTCCACATCCTGCGGGGCCAGGTTCAGCGCGCAGCCCACGAAGAACGACGTCGGCTGGCCGATCTCTGTCCCGGCGTGATCCAGCCCCAGGTTGAAGTTCTGCTTGATCAGCTTGATCAGCCCGGACGGCACCAGGTCGTAATTGTCCATCGCCTCCGGGTAGTCGCCGATGGCGGTCGGGTCGCCCATCACCACGAACACATTGCGGATCCCCAGCGCGTGCGCCGCCAGCAGGTCGCCCTGCACTCGCAGCAGGTTGCGCCCACGGGTGGGGAAGTGCAGCGTCGGCTCCACCCCCACGGTGCGCTGTACCAGCTCGCAGACTGCCCACGGGCTCATGCGCATGCGCGCCATTGGGCTGTCGGCCACGTTGATCACATCCGCCCCCGCCTCGGCCAGCAGGCTGGCCCCCGCCAGCAGCTTGTGGGTTGACAGCCCGCGCGGTGGGTCCATCTCCACCGCCACCACAAAGCGCCCCTGGGCCAGCTTCTGCGCCAGCTGCGACGGCGGCAGCGTCTCGTCTGCGCCCTCGTCTGCATCGGTCGCCACCGCCGGCTCGCCAAACTGCGGCCCGCAGCCGCTCGGTTGTTCGTCCAGCGCCCGGCGCATCGCGGCAATATGCC
Organism: Chloroflexota bacterium; assembly: GCA_046089985.1. GTDB lineage: Bacteria > Chloroflexota > Anaerolineae > Anaerolineales > UBA4823 > RBG-16-57-11. The sequence continues at coordinate 14,831 of JBJSYW010000560.1, read as the reverse complement.
GCGGCGTGGTTCCACAGCAGCCGCCGATCAGCGCCGCGCCCGCCTCGCAAAAGGCCAGCGCATATTCGCCAAAGTAATCCGCATTGGCCGGGTACATAATCCGCCCGCCCACCTGCTCCGGCCAACCGGCGTTCGGCATCGCCGAAAGCCTGGCCTGCGGCTGGGCCTGCCGCATCGCCCGCAGGATGCGGTAGATCTGCGCCGGCCCGCCCGAGCAGTTGACCCCGATTACGTCGGCCCCCGCCTCCACCAACCGGTGCGCCACCCGCGCCGGGCTGTCGCCCAGCAGCGTCAGATCGTCACGGGTAAACGTCATTGAGGCCACCACCGGCAGCTCGCAGGCTTGCCGGGCGGCGCTGACCGCCTCGCACAGCTCGTACAGGTCGCTGAAGGTCTCGATGATCAACAGGTCCGCCCCGCCGGCTGCCAGCGCGGCGGCTTGCTCGCCGAACGCCGCTCGCGCCTGCTCGGGCTGCACTCGCCCAAACGGCGCCAGCCGCACCCCCAGCGGCCCGATATCACCCGCCACCAGCACATCCTTGAACGAAGCCAGCGCCACCCGCCGCGCCAGTTCCACCCCGGCCCGGTTGATCTCCGCCGCCCGCCCTTCCAGCCCAAAGGCCGCCAGCTTGTAGCGGTTGGCCCCAAAGGTGTTGGTCTGGATCACCTGCGCCCCCGCATCGATGTACGCCCGGTGCACTTCGGCCACCACCCCCGGTCGCTCCAGGTTCAGCGCGTCGAAGCACTTTTCGAACCCGGCCCCGCGCTCGTTCAGCAGCGTGCCCATGGCGCCGTCGCTCAACAGCGGGGTCTGGCTCTCGTCCAACCGCTGCAGAAAGGGGGAATTCGCTCCGGTCATAATTTCACTCATTTCTATCCATATTAGTCGAACCTTCACCGTCCAGCCGGGCGGCTTTTGTTATAATCAATGCCTGGTAAGATCAGAGAATGCAAAGGATTCTAACCTCGAAATGATCCCTGTCTATATGACGATCTCCGGCTTTTTGTCATATCGCAACCCGGTCGAGATCGATTTTACTGCATTTGAGCTGGCCTGCATCTCCGGATCGAACGGAGCCGGCAAATCTACCTTATTGGACGCAATGACCTGGGCCCTCTTCGGCCAGGCGCGCAGACGCGACGACTCGCTGATCAACCTGCAGTCTACCCTGGCCCAGGTGAGCCTGGTGTTCGCCTACGAAGGCAACTATTTTCAGGTCCAGCGCACCAAGCTGCGCGAAAAGACCATGATGCTCGAGTTCCATATCCTGCAGCAGGACGCCGCTCGGGCTGCCGCTCATGCCTCGGGGAACGGGTCGGGCGGGGCGGCTGGGGTGGCCGAAACCCTGGGCGGCGCCTGGCGTCCGCTCACCGAGCATACCCTGCGCGCCACCGAGAACCGCATCCAGCAGACTCTGCGTATGGACTACGAGACCTTCATCAACGCCTCGTTCTTCCTGCAGGGCAAGGCCGATCAGTTCACCCAGCAGAAACCCGGTGACCGCAAGCGCATCCTTTCCAGCATCCTTGGCCTGGAGGTCTGGGAGCGTTATAAAGACGCGGCATCGAACCAGCGTAAGGCCATCGAAACCGAGATCCGCGGCCTGGACGGCCGCCTGGCTGAGATTATGGCCGAATTGGCCGAGGAGGACGCCCGCCGGGCCGCGCTGCGCAAGCTCGAGGACGAACTGCAGGTGTTTAGCGACCAGTACCAGACCCAGGAGAAGCTGGTCCAGAGCGCCCGCCAAATGGACGCCTCGCTGCAGAACCAGCAGCGCCTGGTGGATGCCATGGCCCGCAGCGCCCTCGGCGCCGGCGACCGCTCCCAGCAGACTCTCAAACGCCTGCAGTCCCGCCGCGGCGAGCGCGCTGCCTTCGATGGGCACCTGGCGCACGCGGCCGAGATCGAAGCCGCATACGCCGGCTGGCAGGCCGCCCGCGCCGGGCTGCAGCGCCTGGACGAGACGGCGGCCCAGTTCCGCGAGCAGGAGAAAGCCCGCGAAGCGCCGCGCGCCGAACTGCAGGCCGCCCGTGCCCGCCTGGAGCAGGAGTTAGCCTCGCTGCAAGCCCGCCAGGCCCAGCTCGCCGCCGCACAGGACGAAATCGCCGGCCTGGAATCCCAGGTGGGCGAGCAGCAGACTGAGATCGCTGCCGCCGAAGCCCGCCGCGCCCGCCGCGCCAACCTGGACGAGAACCTGCTTGCCATGCGCCAGCGGCAGGCCGATGCCCGGGCCGAGAACCCGCGCCTGAAAAAGGAGATGGACGAACTGAAAGCCCGCATCGACCATCTGCAGGCCGTCGATGGGGCCGAGTGCCCATTGTGCGGGCAGCCGATGGGCCAGTACGAGCGTTTTCAATTGATTGAGCGCTTGCAGGCGCAGGGCCAGGAGATGGGAGACCGCTACCGCGCCAACCAGGCCATCGCGCGCGAGATCGATGAGGCGGTCAGCGACCTGCAGCAGCAGATCCAGGGCCTGGCCCATGCCGAGGCCGAGCTGCGCCGCCACACCCAGCTGCTGGCCCAGCTCGAAACCCGCCTCGATGGCCTGCGCTCCGCCGCGGCCGAGTGGGACGCGGGCGGCGCGCTGCGCCTGGCTGAGATTGAGCTGGATCTGCGCGCAGAGCGCTATGCTCCCGAAGCGCGCGCCTGCCTGGAAGCAATCGACGCCGAACTGAAGCAAATCGGCTATGACGCCGCGGCCCACGATGCCGCCCGGCGCACTGAGTTAGCCGGTCGCAGCAGCGAGGCCGAGCTGCGCGAGCTGGAAAAAGCCCGTGCCGCCCTCGAACCGCTGCAGCGCGAGATCGACGAGTTGGAGGTCCAGCTGGCGGATCAGCAGGCCGAGTACGCCCGCCTGCAGGCCGAACACGCCGCCGCGGCGGCCTCTCTGGCTGCCGACCGCGCCGCTGCCCCCGACCTGTATGCCGCCGAATCGCAGCTGTTCCTGATCAAGGAGAACGAGAACCGGGCGCGCCAGTCGCTGGGGATGGCTCGCCAGAAGGTGCTCGTCCTGGATGACCTCAAGGCCCGCCGCAAGGGCTACGAAGCCCAGCGCGAAGACTATGCCCGCCAGGTGAGCCAGTTCCGCCAGTTGGAACGCGCCTTCAGCAAGGACGGCGTCCCGGCCCTGCTGATCGAGCAGGCCCTGCCCGAGATCGAAGGGCGCGCCAACGATATCCTCGACCGCCTGACCGGCGGCAGCATGGCGGTGCGCTTCGTCACCCAGGCGCAGTACAAGGATAAGCACCGCGAAGACCTGCGCGAGACCCTCGATATCCAGATCAGCGACGGGTCTGGGGTGCGCGATTACGAGCTGTACTCCGGCGGCGAAGCCTTTCGGGTCAATTTCGCCATCCGGCTGGCCCTCTCGGAGGTCCTGGCCCAGCGCTCCGGCGCTCGCCTGCAAACCCTGGTCATCGACGAAGGTTTTGGCAGCCAGGATGCCCAGGGCCGCCAGCGCCTGGTCGAGGCGATCAACCTGGTGCGGCAGGATTTCCGTAAAATCCTGGTCATTACGCATATTGATGAGCTGAAAGACGCCTTCTCGCACCGCATCGAGGTCGAAAAGACCGATGCGGGCAGCATTGTGCATATTGTGTAGCTGGGGCGGTCAGCGCTCCATGTGAAAGCGAGGCAGATATGGCAGACAAACCGGGCACTTCCAGGTGGGATGCCCTGAAGGGGGTCTTCAGTGGGCGCGCGTCGCTTGGATCGAATCCGTCCGATGCCCCGCCCCAGCCGGCCGAAGCGCCGCCTGCCGCTGTGCCCCGGCCCGCAGCCCCCGACCGCAGCGCGCCGATCCCCGAAGACGCCGCCATCGCCGGCCTGATGGGCGTGCGCCAGAAACCCCGCGACGACCAGGCCCGCCTGGCCGCGCTGTACCGCGTCTCGCGCACCCTGGGCACCTCGCTGGACCTGGATGAAGTGCTGGCCCAGGTCATCGACGCAGTAATCGAGCTGACCGGCGCAGAGCGCGGCCTGCTGGTGCTGGTGGAGGGCGAATCGGGTGAGTGGCAGCTGCGCATGGCGCGCAATATCGACGCCGATAAGCTCAATACCTGGGAGAAGGAGATCAGCAGCACCATTATCAACACCGCCCTGGAGATCCGCAAGGGCGTGGTCACCGCCGATGCCCAGTCGGACCCGCGCTTTTCAACCGCCCATTCGGTCGTCTTTAACGTGCTGCGCTCGATGATGGTCGCCCCGATGTTGGCGCGCGGCAAGATCATCGGCGCGATTTACGTCGACAGCCGCATTTTGAAAGGCATCTTTGACGCCGATGACCTGGAGATGATGGATACTTTCGCCACCCAGGCCGCCTTCGCCATCGATAACGCCCGCATCTACACCCGTACGGTCATGCAGGTCCAGCAGCTCACCATCGAGCTGGACGAGGTCCGCCGCGATAAGCAGGTGGCCGAGATCACCGAAACCGAATATTTCCGCAAGCTGCAGTCGCGCGTCCAGTCTATGAAAGCCACTCGCAAGAAAGGAAGCCGGAGCGAATGAGCGCTGTCCCCCCAACCCATCAGAAGCGCGCCATGCTGGTCGTGCTGGCTCACCCGGACGACGAGTCGTTTGGCATGGGCGGCACGCTGGCGCTGTACGCCCGCCGCGGCGTAGAAGTCCACCTGGTTTGCGCCACCCGCGGCGAGGCCGGCATGATGGCTGAAGACTGCCTGGATGGCTTTGAAAGCACTGCCGACCGGCGTGTCTCAGAGCTGCGCTGCGCCTCGGGCATCCTGGGCCTGACCGGCCTGTACTTTTTGAACTACCGCGATTCCGGCATGCCGGGTTCGGCCGATAACGCCCACCCCCAGGCCCTGATCAATGCCCCGCTGGATGTGGTCGCCGGGCAGGTGGTTACCTATATCCGCAGCCTGCACCCGCAGGTGGTGGTCACCTTCGACCCGATCGGCGGCTACAAACACCCCGATCATATTGCCATCCATAACGCCACCGTGCGCGCCTTCGCGCTTGCCGGCGACCCGTCTTTCCAGGACCCCGAAGGTCTGCCCGCCTACCAGCCGTCCAAGCTGTACTACCACCTCTTCCCCAAGGCGATGCTGCGCTGGGCGGTGCGCATCATGCCGCTGCTGTGGCGCGACCCGCGCAAGTTCGGCCGCAATGGCGATATCGACCTGGTCGACCTGGTCTCCTCGGGCGAGTTCCCGGTCCACGCCGCGGTCGACTACCGCTCCGTATCCGCCCAGCGGGACGCAGCTGCAGCCTGCCACGAAAGCCAGCTCGAAGGCGGCCCGCCCCGTTCCGGCGCTTTCGGCCGCGCCTGGACCGCCATCTTCGGCGGGCGCGATTACTTCATGCGCGCCCACCCTCCCGTCAGCGGCCGCGCCAGAGAAAGCGACCTCTTCCAGGGTCTATAGTTTAAGACCCAGGAGGCCAGGCCGGCGGCGCAGCCGTTCGCCTGGCCTCCCTGTAAATTATTCCCTCGCTGCTCTCAGGGCCGGATCTCGAACAGGGATCCGGCGCTGTTTCCATAGACCTCTGGGAAGTACAGCTGCCTGGCTAACGCCGGCAGCATCTGGTACTGCCCGGGCTGCAGCAGCACCAGTGTGTAGGTCAGCTGGTACGCGCCGGCCGGCACATAAGCCGCCGTCCAGGTGATGTGATCGTCAAAGATCTGCGCCGGGTTGAACCGCTCCCAGCCCCAGCCCCTGGCGAACGGGTTGCGTGGGTCGGCCGTCTGGACGGTCTGCGCTTCGCCGCCTTCGCCCTGCCGGCTGGTCAGCAGGCGGGTGTCGAGGATCTCGCTGCCCGCCGGGATGTAGTCGCTGACCGCCACGAAGTACAGATCCTGCGGCACGCTCAGGTTCAGCCGCACGGTTACCTTCTGGCCCGCCGCCGCCGAACTGATCGGCTCGCAGTCGCCCTTGGGGCAGGCCTCGCCAAACGGGTAGACCGCGCGCTGGATGGCGATCCCGTGGATCGATGGGGCTACGTCCGGCACCGGCCGCGCGACGTTCAGCCCCACGGCGTAGTACAGCCGCCCGCTCCCACCGCCGCGCTGGATCGCCAGCAGGTTAGGGTAGTCGGGGTACAGGCGCTGCAGCGGCACTTCAGCCAGCGCCGGCGCAGCCGTTGGCCCGCCGCCCGCCTGGCCCTGCGCCACCGGGCTGCCGTTCAGCAGCGCTCCAAAGTCGAAGTTCCCGCTCAGTTCGCCGGTGCCGCTCAGCACCTGGTTGAGCGCCATCAGTGTCCAGGCGGTGGTATAGCTGGACGGCCAGCTGCCCTGGGCATCGCGGCTGGCCATCAGGTAGCGCAGCGCATCCGCCGCCAGCGGCGAAGCCGGGTCGCGCTGCGCCAGCGCGAACAGCACGATGGCAGTGTTGGAGAGCTGGGTCTGCATGTTGGCGTTCATCGCCTGCCGCCCGTTCTCGTCCTGGGCCATCTCCCAGAAAGCCCCGGTGGCCGAGCGCAGCGCGCCGGTCTGCAGCCCGTCGATCAACGCCTGGGCTTCGGCCCGCCCGGGGCTGAGCGCCTCCAGCGTCAGCGCCAGCAGCGCCCGCGCCCACGGGCTGAGCTGGGCCTGGTTCTGCAGGATCAGCTCTACCATCGCCGCATCGGCGCTGTTATTCAGCGCCAACACGTACTCGCGGAAGGCCAGCCGGTCCCACTGGTAGGGCTGCGGCGGCCAGCCGCCCCCGCCCAGCATCCCAGCCGCGCCGGCTGTCCCACTGCGCTCGATCATCAGCAGATCCAGCTTTGCCGCTCCAGGCGCAGCCGCCAGCCCTGCCGGTGGGGTTGGGCCGCTGCCCTGCAGGAAGGTGATCGCCCGCTGGATCACTTCGATGTTCACGCTCACCCCGGCCTGGAGGGCGCGTGTCAGCCCGAACAGCACGTAGCTGGTGACAAACGGGTCGCCCTCCTGCTCTTCCCACCAGGGGAAGCCGCCGTCGGGGCGCTGTCGCGCCAGCAGCCGCTGCAGGCCGCTGTTCAAGGTGCGGTCCAGGCGGGCCTTCAGCTCGGGGTTCTCGATCCCCTGCTCTTGCAGCGTGCGGTAGGTCTCCAGGTTGGGCAGGAAGCTCGACAGCAGCCCTTCGGTGCTGTCGTAGGGGCTGGCCTCCAACGCTTGCAGCCCCTGCAGCATGGCTCCGCTGAGCGTGGGCGCCAGCTCCACCTGCAGCTCGCCGCCCTGCGCCTTGTACGAGCGCGGCAGGCTGATCAATTCGTTGATCTCGCCGCCTTCGTCCAGGATGCCGGAGGTGCGGAAGGTCTGGGGGGCGGTGTAGCGCAGCACCGGCAGGTCGCCCAGGCTGGGCCGGGCGGCATCCTGCAGCCCGCCGCCGGAGGCCGAGAAGGTCAATTCAACCAGCCTGGCCTCTTCGACCGTGCCGGTCCATTCCACCCGCGCCCGCCCGTTGGCGGGCACGCTCACCGGCTGCGCCGCTGATGCCGGGTCGTCCAGCACAAAGCCGGCCGCCTGCAGGCTCACGTCGACCTGCAGTTCGCCGCCGGTATTGTTCTGGACCACCGCCGCCAGTGTGGCATGGTCGCCGGCGACGAAGAAGCGCGGCGTCACCGGCCGCACGATCAGGTCTTTGGTGGTCACGATCTGGGCCTGGCCCTGTCCAACCCGGGTGTCCTGGGTCAGCCCGCGCGCCTCCACCTGCCAGGTGGTCAGCGTATCCGGCAGGTCCAGCGTCACAACGGCCCGTCCGTCCGGCCCGGTGACGATTTCGGCGTTCCACAGCGCGGTATCGGGGAAGTTCTCGCGCGCCACGCTGATCGCCTCGGCCCCCCCGCCGCCGCCCATCCCGCCCGGCAGGTCCATCATCCGGCGGGCATAGGCCGCCAGGCTCAGGCCGGTGCGGATCCCGTTCGGCTGCGGCCCGTAGAACGCCGGCAGGATCTCCTGCGAGTTGGCCGGGGCCAGCGCCAGCGCGGCCAGGTCGACCACCGCCAGCGAGAACTCACCCTGCTGCGGCGCACCGGAGGCGTCGGTGACCTGCAGCTGCAGTGTCACCGGATCGCCCGGCCCGGCGCGCTGCGGCTCGCTCAGCAGCGTCACCATCAGTTCCTGTTCGATCGGGGCCACTTCCAGGTCCGCCAGCCCGTAGCGGAAGTCGGCGATGCCGCGCTCGTTCTGCCCCACCAGCGTCACCGAGACGAAGATGTTGGGGGCGTGCTCGGCGGTCAGCGGCAGCCGCAGCGTATAGCCTTCTGCCGGGATGGTCAGCGATTGGTAGTTGAAGACCAGCGAGCGCTCCAGCGTGATCAGCGCCGGCACCGCCCGGCCGAACGGGTTCGGGATGAAGACCGCAGCCGTTTCGCCCGGCTGGTAGCCCTCCTGGTTGGGGATGATCTGCAGGTGGGCGTTGGGCAGGTTTGGCCATACTGCCTCCCCGGGGCCGCTGACCCACACCAGCGCCTGGGTGCGCGCTCCGGTGTCCGGCCCGCCGCCCTGCGGGTTGTAGATATCGAGCAGGAAGGTGCCCGCCTCGGGCGCAGTGAACGCCAGGCGCGCCTTGCCGTCCGGCCCGGGCAGGAAGTCCGAGCTGGCGATGGGGGTGTACTGCGGCTTATACTCGGGCATGCCGAACATCACATCCGGCTCGATCCGCTCCCACACCACCTTTTTGAAGTCGGCTCGCAGCAGCCCGGGCAGGGCGGCGCCATCCAGCGGCCGGCCCTGCTCGTCCACCACCAGCGCCTCGAACCCAGACGGTTCGTTGGCGCGCCCATTCCAGGCATCCGGGCGGATGCCGATATAGAAGCGGTCGGGGTTGGCCAATGTGCGCCCGCGCCCCGAGACCGGCAGCCCGCTCTCGTCGGTCAGCGTCGCCTCCAACGTGTACTGTGTGCGCTCGTTGACCGGCTTGACCGGGATTTCCAGCCGCACCCGCCCGTCCTGGTCAAGCCGGGCATCATCCTCGCTAACCAGCGCCCCCAGCGGGTCGCGGAAGTTGGGCATGCCCCAGGCGTCCATCCAGGAGGTGTCTTCCAGGCCCACCCGGTAGCCGGGCAGCGTGAAGCGCTCATCGGTGGCGTACAGCGCCCAGTGCAGTTTCAAATTCCCGGCCGGGGCGTCAAAGAAGTAGCGCGCTTCAACGGACGCCTGCAGCGTCTCGCCCGACTGGAACTGCTGCCGGTCGAAGCCGACCTGCAGGTTGATCTCCGGCTTGCGGTAGTTGGCTACCTCAAAATTCAGGTATGCCCCCTGGCCCAGGTTCGAAATGATCGCATACGACCCGGGGACCGCATCCGGCGCGATCTGGTACTGCCCGTGAGCGGCGCCGAACCCCGACAGTGGCAGGTCCATCTCCATCAGCGGCGTGCCTTCCACGCCGTTGACCGACAGCGGCAGGCTGGCTGCCTCCGGCGCGGTATACCGCCCGTTAAAGGCTTGCCGCACCACTGCCCGGAAGTAGACCGTCTGCCCGGGCCGGTAGATCGGCCGGTCGCTGTACAGGTAGACCTTTGGTCCGGGCAGGGTGGAAGCCCCGGACAGCCCGAAGTCTTCCGCTCCCGTGCCGATGTTCCAGCGCGTATGGGTCAGCCCGAACTGGGGGTCGCCCGGCTGCGCCACTACCGCGTAGACGGCGGCGTAAGGATCGGTCAGCGGGGCATACTGGGCGCGGTAGACCCCATCGGCCCCGGTCAGGCCCTGGGCCAGCGGCTGCCCGTCCTCGCCGTAAATCCCCACCGATGCGTTTGCCAGTGGAGCGCCGGTGCGCAGGTCCACCAGCCATACCAGCGCCTCGGTGGCGCCGGCCTTCAGTTCCACCTGCACGTCGCTGACCACCACAAAGTATGGCCCGGCGTAGATGGCGTTCCCGGCGCGGCCATCGTTGGGGAAGTTGAAGCTCAGGTGGTAGATGCCTGGCGACAGTGGGCTGCGATCCTGGCTCAGGTACAGCTCGGTGGTCTCCATTTTGTCAGGAGTCAGGCTGAGCGGCTGCACCCAACTGGACTGCCCGTCGGGGCTGTAGCGCTGCGAGAACTCGTAGCTCTGGCTGCCGTTCAAAGCGAAGAAATCGGGCAGGCGGATGCGCCCCACGTTGAGCGGCACCTCCGCCAGGTTGGCGGCCTGCACGCTCAGCCCGCTGTCGGCAGTGGTGATAAAGATGGCCGAACCGGTGGTGACCACCGACAGGTTGGGCGTCAGCTGCCCGGTGGTGAAGCTGTAACTGAACTCGCCGCCCAGCCGGCCGCCCCACGGGTCGCTCAGGTTGGGCGAGACGCGCAGCGTATAGGCGGTACGCGGCGCAAAGCTGCCCGAAACGGCCAGCTGCATGTGCGCCTCGTCGGTGTAGTAGGCGTAGACGTTGGATACCCCTGGCTCGAACACCAGGTAGTCCTTGGCGTCCTGGATCTCCTGCAGTGGGGCGCTGAAATACAGCGTCAGGTTCCCGTTCGGCTCGATCTGCGAGCCGGCCTCCGGGGAGACGTTGGTGATTGCCAGCGGCGCGTTGGTGACCACGCGCGCCCCCAGCCCTTCGCCCAGCGGCGCGCCGCCGGCGGAACGGGCCTGCCCGTCCAGGCTGACGTCGTACTGCATGCCGCGCTCCAGCAGCCCATCCGGCGTGAAGCTGAAGACGGTATCATGATCATCCCAGGCGGTCTTGCCGGTCACCGGGCGGCCGTCGGCGGTGGCCATGCGGAACAGGCTTTCCACACTGGCGGTGTCCATCGGTTGGTTGAAGGTCAGCGTGATCTTCGGGTCGAGCGGCCAGGGGGTCTCGGTCACCGGGCTGAGCGAGAGCAGCTGCGGGCGGGCGGTGGTGAAGCTCCATGGCTCCTCACCCTGCAGCGGACCACCGTCGGTGCTTTTCAGGCTGCGGTTAATCTGCACCGTATAGGTCTGCCCGCCGGCCAGCGCCGGATCGGGGTAAAAGACATAGGTGCTGGTGTTCAGCCACTCGCCGCGCCCATTGGCGGCCGGCTCCAGGCTGAAGCCCTGCGGCAGCCCGGTCGGGTCGGCCCCCAGCGGCACCACCGGGCGGTTAAACGCTGCCACCACCGGCGCGGCCGGGTCCACCTCGGCTGCGCCGCGGCTGGGCGCCGCCTGGATCAGGCGCAGGTAGCCGGCGGTGACGTACTCCAGGCGCACCGGCTGCAGCAGCGGCTTGCCCTGGCTGGAGCGCGCCGCGTCGCTCAGGTTCAGGCTGACAGCCGTTTCGGGCTGCAGCGGTTGGTTCATGTAGACGATCAGGGTCGAATCATCGACCCAGTTAAACGCCAGGTCGGTCCCCATCTGGGTGCTCAGCGAAGCCTCCACCGAGGCGCGGTCCATCGCCTGGTTAAAGTACAGTGTAATCGGCCCGTCCAGCGGCAGTTCAGCGGTTAACGGCGGGTCGCTCTCGACCAGCGCCGGCGACAGCGGCTGGGGGGTGGCCGTTGGCGGTGGGGTAACGGTGGGCGTCAGCGAAGGCAGCAGCGTGGGCGTAGCGGTGGGCCGCGGGCTGAAGGGCAGCGCGCAGGCCAGGCTGACGATCACCAGCAGCAGCGGCAGCAGGCGCACAATGGCTTGTCGGTCTGGGCGGGGGGCGAGAGACGGTCTCATAGGTTGGGCTCCTTGCAATTTGCAGACGCTGTGGGCGGCGTTGGAGTTCCAGTCGCGATTTCATTATACGGCCTGGCAGGGCTGTAAGCAAGAATAATCCGGAGCTTTTTTGGTACAATAAGATTCTATGGCTACTTATCCGGTGCAACGACCAGCCCGCACCGATCTGGCCCCTGTGCTGCTGCAAGCAGCCGCCGCGGCCGCCGGTGGGCTGGGCATTTTTCTGGTGTTCTTCCTGGCCCTGGTGATCGGTTTGAACGCGCGCTATGCCGGCAAAGTCTTCCCCGGCGTGACCCTGGCTGGGGTCTCGCTGTCGGGGCTGAACCAGGCGCAGGCGCAGGCGCGCATCCTGGAGGAAGTGACCTTCCCGCAGACCGGCCAGATTGTGCTGGAGGATGGCGGGCAGGTGTGGGCGGTGCGCCCGCGCGACCTGGGGGTCAGCGTGGATGCCGCGGCCAGCGCCGCGGCGGCCTTCGATTGGGGGCGCACTGGCGGCCCCTTCCGCCGCCTGTCCGAGCAGCTGCGCTCCCTGCACTCGGGGGTGAGCGTCTCGCCGCAGTTGGTATATGACGAACAGGCCGCTCAGAGCTACCTGGCTTCGCTGGCTGCGCTGGTGGACCGCCCGGTGGTCGAGGCTTCGTTGGATCTGCAGGGCGCCCAGGTGGTGGCAGTGCCCGGGCAGGTGGGCCGCACGGTCGACCAGCCGGCTACGCTGGCCGCGCTGCGGGCCCAGGTCTCGCGCCTGATGGACGGCATCGTACCGCTGGTGGTAACCGAAACCCAGCCCGAGATTATGGACGCCTCTGCCCAGGCGGAGACCGCCCGGCGTTACCTGAGCGCCCCGCTGAACCTCAGCCTGCCCGGCGCCCAACCGGTCGATCCCGGCCCGTGGACGGTGCCGCCCGAGCAGCTCGCCAATATGCTGGTGGTGCGGCGCGCCCAGGGCCAATCCGGCGCCGAGTACCAGGTGGCGTTGGATGAGCAGGCCCTCTACACCTACCTGACCGCCGTGGCGGGTGATGTCAATCGCTCGCCGCGTAACGCCCGGTTCATCTTTAACGACGAGACCGGCCTGCTGGAGCGCATCCAGCCGGCGGCCGACGGGCGCACTCTGGACGTCTACAGCTCCATCGGCGCGATCAACAAAAGCCTGGCTGAGGGGCAGCACGCCGCCGCGCTGACCGTGGTCACCACCCCGCCGGAGGTGGGGAACGATGCCAGCGGGCAGCAGCTGGGCGTGACCGAACTGGTGATGAGCTATACCAGCTACTTCCGTGGCTCGAGCGAGGAGCGCCTGCAGAACGTGGAGAAGGCCGCCGCCAACTTCCACGGGCTGCTGGTGCCTCCCGGCGCGACCTTCTCGATGGCCGAGAACATGGAGAACGTCAGCCTGGACAACGGCTACGCAGAGGCATGGATCATCTATGGCGGTAAGACCATCAAGGGGGTGGGCGGCGGGGTGTGCCAGGTCAGCACCACCCTGTTCCGCACCGCTTTCTTCGCCGGCTTTCCAATTGTCGAGCGCTACTCGCATGCCTACCGGGTGGGTTATTACGAACAGACCGCCGGCGGCTATGACGAGTCGATGGCGGGGTTGGATGCCACCGTCTTCCTGCCGCTGGTCGATTTTAAGTTCGTCAACGACACCCCCTACTGGCTGCTGATGGAGACCTATTACTATCCGAACTCACGCAGCCTGACCTGGAAATTCTACTCGACCAAGGACGGGCGTACGGTAGAATGGGAGACCAGCGGGCTGCAGAACGTGATCGATGCCCCCGATCCGACCTATGAGGAGAACGCCGAACTGCCACCGGGCAAGATCGTGCAGGTGGATTGGGCCGCCGACGGGGCGGATGTGACCGTGCTGCGCACCGTCTACAAGGCCGGGGCGGCGATGTTCACCGATTCGTTCGTCACCCACTACCTGCCCTGGGCGGATGTCTTCCAGTACGGTCCCGGCACCGAGCTGCCCAACCAGAATAAGAAGAAACCCGGCCAGTTCATCAACCCGTTTATGTTATTGCCGCCGATCTGGCCTTAAATTGATGCGATTGAGATTGAGACAGGAGCGATTATGGTAAACAAAGAACTGCTTGAGATCTTGCGCTGCCCGGCGTGTGTGCGCGAGCGCGAAGGTCTGTTGGACCTGGTCAAAGACACCTGGCTGGTGTGCCGTGACTGCGGGCGCAAGTACCCGATCCGTGAAGACATCCCGGTGATGCTGATTGACGAGGGCGACAAGTGGTCCCAGATGCAGGTAGCCGACCTCCCGGTGCCGCCTCCGGCTTAACCCCGGTGGAGAGCCTGGCGCGCCTGCTGCAAGCGCTGTTCGCCGGCGAGGATGACCTGGCAGAAGCGGCGGCAGCGCGCCTGCCCGACCTGCCGGCGCGGGACATGCCGGCGCTGCTCGCTGCGTTGGAAGCGCGGCTGGCTGAACCCGACCCGGAGCTGCGCTGGTGGGCGGCCCGGGCGCTGGCGGTCCTGGGTCGCACGCCGGCGACAGCCGGCGCGTCTCCCGATCCTGCTGCGCCCGATCCTGCAACGCCCGATCTTGCGTCGCCGCCGCTTGCAGCCGATGCGCAGGTGGAAGCGCAGGTAGTGCGCCTGCTGCTGCGGGCATTGGCCGACCCGGCGGCTGAAGTGCGCCAGTGCGCCGCCCTCGGGCTGCGCGCCCACCCCGACCCGGCCTGCATCCCGGCCCTGGCGGCGCAGCTGAGCGACCCGGACCCGCTGGCGGCCCGCCTCGCCGCAGATGCCCTGGAAGCCATGGGGGCTGCGGCTGCTCCCGCGCTGATCGATGTCCTGCAGCACGGCCCGCAGCCGGCGCGCCTGCACGCCGTGCGGGCGCTGGCTGCCGTGCGCGAGCCGGGCGCGGTCCCGGCGCTGTTCGCCGCGCTGAACGAGGATTCACTGCTGCTGGAATACTGGGCCGACCTGGGCCTCGAGCGCCTGGGGGTGGGCACATCCTTCTTCCTCCCCGACTGATTGGTACCCAGGCTCGATCTCGCTCTGCTCCGCTTCTAGCGTGTCTTTGACCATTTGCTTCGCTTGCGCCAAGGTTTCTGGCGCCCGCATCAGCCAATACACATCCTGTTCCTGGGCAGTCTTCAAGGTCGCTGCTGAAAACCCAGCACTATCCATCACCACATAGGGCCGCTCGCTGGCGCTCAATTGTTGGCAGTATGCTTTCACCGTCGCCGTAAAGGTCTTTTTAGATTGTGCAAGACTCTTTCTGTAAATTTTGTCTGGTGTCCTTCGAACCTTAAGAACTAAAGACCCGGTTGTGGAAAAGTGGAAAGAAGA
>JBJSYW010000559.1:0-2541 GCA_046089985.1 Chloroflexota bacterium | reverse complement strand
GGCCGTGCTGGACGGCTACCGCCAGGCGCTGGTCGACCGGGTTGGCGATGCTGATCAGGCCGGCGTCAAAGGACGTGGCAGCCAGCACCCGGGAGAGGATCTCGCCCAGCACTTCGTCGATCTCCAGCGTGCGGCTGACCGCGCCGGTGACCTGGTTCAACGCGGCCAGTTCTTCGTTGCGCTGGCGGGTCTCGTCCAGCAGGCGCAGCCCCTCAATCGCCACCGCCGCCTGCCCGGCCAGTGAGGCCAGGCGGCGCACTTCCTGTTCGGGGAAGCTGGTGGAGCGGCGGTACAGGGCGATAATGTGGCCGATCCAGCGCCCGGCCACGTTGAGCGGCGAATAGAGCAGGCTGCGTGCGCCCATGCGGGCCTGGTAGATCTGGCGCGCCTGGTCGTCCAGGCGCGGGTCGCTCTCCACATCGGCGACGATCGTCGGGCGGTCGGGGTCCATTAGCGCTTCGGCGCTGGACCACTGTGCGATTGGATAGCGCTCGGCCGGCGGCTCCTCGACGCTGCGAGCCGACCAGCGGGCGATCGGGATCAGCCACTCGGGGCGCTGCTCGGCTGCCGCGCCGCCGCCGGTGATCCACGGGCGGTCGAACAGGTTGATGGTGATGCTGGCGGCGTTCAGGTGGCCCAGGATGGTGAACTGGCGCAGCACGCCCAGGATATCGGCGTGGCTGCCGGCCGAGTTCAGGCGGGCGCTGGCCTGGTACTGCGCTTCGGTCTCGGCCAGGTTGGCCTGCACCTGGCTGAACAGGTCTTCGCGGGCGATGGTGCTGGAGAGGGCCGAGGCGGCCGTTTGCAGCGCAGCGATCTCGTCGATGGTCCACTCGCGCTCGCCGCTGCTCTGGGCGAAGCCGATGCAGCCGGGCACGTTGTGGCGGCTGGTGACCATGAACTGCAGCACCGAATCGGCGCCCAGCGCGTCGAAGATCAGGCGGTCTTCGGGCGAGAGGTCGCGGGTTTGAGCGGAGACGAAACCCACTGAGCGGAACTGCTCCAACCAGGGGGTGAGAGACTCGGCCGGGATGCGGCGCAGGGTCGGGTTATCCAGCTGCGCCGGAATTCCGGGGGCGCGCCACTCGGCGGTCAGGCGCCAGAAGGGGCCATTGTGGTCGGCCTGGGTCTCAAAGTAATACGCCCGACTGGCCTGGGCGGCCTGGCCGAGGGTCTCGAGCACTTCCGGCAGAGCGGCGATGCCGCGCTCGGTGAGCGCCGCCACGGCGCGCGCCAGGCTTTCCTGGTAGCGCACCGATACCTGCAGCGCGTCACGAGTGGTCTGGGTCTCCTGGAACAGGTTGGCGTTCTGGATGGCGACGGCGATCTGCGCAGCGACGGTGCGCAGCATTTCCAGGCTGGTGGTGGTGAACTGACCGGGCTGGTCGTGACCGGCCTCGATCACACCCACCACCTGGTCGCCGGCGACCAGCGGGGCGGCGATCCAGCTGCGCACGCCAGCGCGAGCCAGCGGCGCGGTGCGCGGTTCCTCGGCGGTGTCGGGCGCCAGCAGATCCGAGCGCTCCATCAGCATCTCGGCCAGCAGCGGTTCGGGGAATGGCGCCGGCGCGGCAGCCGGCGCGCCTTCAGCTGCTCCGGCAGCGGGCAGGGAGCGCTGGGCGAGCGGCTCCAGCCGGCCCTGGCGCAGCAGGCGCAGGCTGGCCCGGTTGTAGGGCACCAGCTGGGCCAGCTGTTCGAGGGTGTGCTGGGCGATATCGCCGGCTTCCAGCGTGGCACTGATGGCGCGGGCGATGCCCGACAGGGCATCGGCGATCTGGCGGCGGCGGCGTTCTTCGGAGTACAGGCGGGCGTTCTGCAGTGCCACAGCCGCCTGGCTGGCGATAGCGGCCAGCAGGTCGCGGTGCGACTCGTTGTACAACTGCGGCCGGTCATAGCTTTGCACGGCCATCACGCCGATGACCTGCCCGGAATAGCCCAGCGGCACGCCAAGCCAGCACTGCGGCAGCCGCCCGTACATCTCGATCCCCAGCGCCTGGCGCAGGTAACCGGCTACATCCTCTTTGATCAGCACCGGCTGCCCGCTGCGGATAATGTTCTCGGTCAGCCCATTGCCCAACGGGCGGGCGCGCCAGTTCTGTGGGGTGTTTTCTTCCACCGCAAACGGGAATGAGACCTCTTGGGCCTCGGGGTTATACAGGGCGACGTAGAAATTGGTCGTGTCGAGCAGGCGCGAAGCGTACTGGTAGACGGTGGTGATGACATCCTGCAGGTTGAGCTGGGCCGACAGGTTGCGGCTCATCTCATTCAAGACGGCCAGCTGTTCGGAGCGCAGGCGCGACTCCTCGAACAGGCGGGCGTTCTCCAGCGCCAGGGTCAGCTGTCCGGTGACCTGCTCAACCAGCAGCAGTTCGTCCTCGGTCCAGCTGCGCTGCTGGTCATCGTCGAGCACTTCCAGCAGCAGGGCTGGGGCGGCCTCGGCCGGTGCAGAGGGCGCGGCGGCGGCTGTGGGCTGGATCGGGCGGGCGTAGGCCAGCATGGCGGGCTGCTGCGGCCCGGCATCCTGGGCCAGCGGGCGGCCGG
>JBJSYW010000558.1:0-7505 GCA_046089985.1 Chloroflexota bacterium | reverse complement strand
CGGCGGGCCGGTGAGCCGCAAGCCGCTGCTGCGCACGATCATCCCCAGGCGTTCACGCGAAGCGGTGCTGCACTATACGGTGCAAAAGGGCGATTCGATCTTCGAGATCGCCAATAAGTTCGACCTGCAGCCCGAATCGGTGCTGTGGGCCAACTATGCGCTGCTGAACGACAACCCAGACCTGCTTTCAATCGGCATGGAGCTGCTGATCCCACCGGTGGACGGGGTGGTGCACCGCTGGGAGACGGGCGACGACCTGGACGGGGTGGCGGCGCGCTACAAGACCAACGCGGCGGCGATCATCAACTGGCCCGGCAACGCGCTGGACCTGGTGGACCCGCAGGTGCCCATCGGGGCGGAGCTGATGGTGCCGGGCGGGCAGCGCGAGTTCCGCCAGTGGATCATCCCCACGATCCCGCGCGAGGCAGCCGGGGTGGCCAACTCGGTGCTGGGGGCGGGAGCCTGCCAGGGGCCGTTCAGCGGGGCGTATGGCAGCGGGACGTTCATCTGGCCGTCCAACGCCCACACGCTGTCGGGCAACGATTACTGGCCCGGGCACCTGGCGATCGATATCGGCATCGGCGAGGGCCAGCCGATCTACGCCGCGGATGCGGGGGTGGTGGTGTTTGCGGGGTGGTCGAACGGCGGGTATGGCAACACAGTGATGATCGATCACGGCAACGGCTACCAGACGCTGTACGCCCACATGAGCCTGGTAACCGCCCGCTGCGGGCAGTCGGTGAGCCAGGGGACGCCGGTCGGGCAAGCCGGCTCGACCGGCAACTCGACCGGCGCGCACCTGCACTTCGAGGTGCGCTACCAGGGCGGGTTTGTCAGCCCGTGGTTTGTGCTGCCGGCTCCTTAGCCGGAGGCGTGGAATTCGGTTACAATTGCCGCACCCTGATTAACCAAAACCCCTGAAGGAGGGACGCACAATGGCTAAAGACCCGTTGGAACCGCAAACCGAGACGATCGTAGAGACCGACAATTACACCGCCTGGATGGCGCAGGAGCCGGACGGCGAGACGACTTACCACCTGGAGCTGGGTTTTGTGACCGTGCATTTCTTCCAGGAGGAATGGGACGAGTTTCTGAAGCTGGCTAAGCTGCTGGTGAAGTAGCCGGATCGTCTTCGTCGAACACGAACCAGCATAGGGCGTTGCGCTGCCGCTGGTCATCCAGGACCAGGGCGCGGATGGCCGGCGGGAGCTGCCGGCGCTGCCAGCGGCACTCGAGCCGACCGGCAATGATCTCTTCGCCGGTGGGCGCGGCGGCGCGGGCCGCGCATATGGCATAGGCAGCCGCGCCAAGTTCATGAGCAGCGACGTGCGCGACAGCCGCGGCCTGGCCGGCGGCATATGCGGCATAGCGGGCCGCCCCAGCCAGGTCCCGGGCGGCCCCCATGGCGTGCCCGGCGGCAGTGCGGGCCTGGGTCATGCGGATCTCACCTCGGGTCCAGGCCCGGGCCTGTTCGATGGCATGGCGCGGTCGCGGGTCATCCGGGCGGGCGGTCTCGAAGCAGTGCAGGACGTGCTCCGCGCAGACGGCGGCCCACAGGGCGAGCAGATGGTGATCTGCGTCGGTGAGGCTCCCGCCGCGCCGCAGGGTGATGAAGCGGGGGTCGCGGTCTTTGGGGAGGATCATAGGACATTCGGGCAGTTCGGGGGAATGTTGGCCTGGCAGAGCGGTAAGGATCTGCCGGGGCTTTCCTTATCAGCGCGTGATCTGGTTAACGTAGGCGGCGGCGCCCATGCACGGCTCAGTGAAATAGGTAGAAAGCTGCGGCCAGGCCAGGGTGGCGGAGAGCTGCCAGGACTGGTGGATAGCGAAGGAAGTGCAGCCGGGGCCGGCGTGGTAGTTGGCGATCGCCAGCCGCCACAGGTCTTCATAGGAGGCCACCCGGCCGGCCATTTCGCCGGTAGCGGTGAAGATCGAGCGCGCCACCTGGGCACAGTTGGCTTGCAGCGTGTTGGCGAAGAGCGAGATGGTGAAATTGACGTTGCTCAAGTCGATGCCCGAGGGGCAGTCGGCGCAGTCGGCGCGGGCTTGCAGCGCCAGGTAGCCGCGCAGGATGCTGCGATCGTTCTCACTCAGCGCCAGGTAGCCGCGGTCGCAGGCTTCTTGTGAGAGCACCAGCGGGCAGAACTGGCCAAAAAAGACCGGGTTCCAGATGAAGATCGGGTCAGCGCCCTGGTCGGTGATCTGCCCCAGGCCGAACTCGTAGGGCACCCGGTACATACCCGGCCAGAACTGGCTTTCCTGGGCGAACAGGTTCTTCATCAACTGGGCCGGCACGCCGGTCTCGTTGGCGGTCTGGATAATACGCTGGTCGAACTGGTTCTGCCAGTCTTCCACCAGCGGGCGGGCGGTCTCCAGGCCGCAGGCATCGGCGTAGCCGTTGGGCATCAGGCCCTTGTTCGGGCAGGCCGCGGCGTCGACCAGGCCCTGGGCGATCAGCCGGCCGGCCAGGTAGTAGTACGGCTCGCCGCTGGCCATAACTTCAAAATGGTCAGGGGTTTTCAACCAGTTAGGCGGCTCACCAACCGGCGGGAAGGCTTCCCAGATCTTGGCGCAGGAGGTGAGCGCTTCGCCGGTCCACTGCGTGCTGATCACATCCACGTAGAACCCGCTGCCGCCGGCCGGGTTGGGGGCATTGGAGACGCCGGTGTCGAGCACACGCACCTGGGCGGTGTAGTGCTCGGATGAGTCGCCAAAGCTCGAGTCGGCCCAGAACTCGACCGTCACCCCGGTGAGCGGGGTGGCGCGCAGCGGCAGCTGGCAGACCGGACCTTCGCAGTAGAACGGGTCGCCGTCATACACGCCCTGCACCGCCAGGATACGGTGCTCGGGCAGCGGCTCTTCGGCGGACAGCACCAAGTTGGGCATCTGCGGGCACAGGTTTTCCGGGGGTTGGGGGTCGCAGCCAGACAGCGTGACCCACACAACCGGGGTGGGCAGATCGACGGTGATCTGGCGCTCCTTAGGGGCCTGGCTGACAAAGTACATGTACAGCCCATCGCACGGCTTATCCGGCTTGAGCTTGCAAGGCGGCGTGTTCCACCAGATCGCCGCCAGGTCGGCCCCGCAGGCGCGTGAGACTTCACCGATGGAGGGCAAGCCTTCGTGATCGACCGCTACCTGGCACAGCACTTCGTTGTCGAGAAACTCGATCAGCCACCACTGATATTCGGTATACGGGGCGGTAACCGTCGTCTGGCGCGCAAGACCCTGAGCCAGGACGGGTGTTTTCCACTCCCCGAAAACGCCCCATACCAGCCCCAGGATGATGACCCCCGCCGCTACCCTGCGCCTGATGTTCATATTATCGTGGCATGAAATTTAACCGAATCATAACCAATTGTCAATAGCAGCATAAAACTCGCTTGAAAGATTGCCGTTCACGACAGCATTTTTGAGTTTCTTTGCCGCCTGTGCGGCCCTTGCATCGAAGCGCTCCCGCGTGATAAACTCTATCTATGCCTCCTGTACTCTACTTAATTGACGGCCATGCGCTGGCCTACCGCACGTACTTCGCGCTGTCGACTTCGTCTTCATCGCATTTCCAGACCCGGGAAGGCGAACCGACGGCGGGTGTGTTCGGTTTCACCAGCGTGCTGCTGCGCCTGCTGGAACAGGAACACCCCGAATACCTGGCGGTGGCCTTCGACACCGGGCGCACCTTTCGCGATGACCTGTTCCCGGCCTACAAAGGCACGCGCGAGAAGATGCCCAACGAACTGGCGCTGCAGATCGCGCGCATCCGCCAGCTGGTGGATGCGTTTAATATCCCGCGCCTGGAGGTGGAAGGCTACGAAGCCGACGACGTGCTTGGCTCGGTGGCATGCGCCGCGGCCCGGCGCGGGCTGGCGGTCAAGATCATCACCGGAGACCGCGACCTGCTGCAGCTGGTCACCGACCGGATCGTGGTGAGCCTGCCGGGCAAGAGCCTGTCGGATTCGAAGGATTACTTCCCCGACGATGTTATGGAGCACCTGGGGGTGCGCCCGGAGCAGGTGGTGGATTATAAGGCGCTGCTGGGCGATAAATCCGACAACATCCCCGGCGTGCCGGGAATCGGTGAGAAGACCGCCGCGCAGCTGCTGGGAACCTACGGCGACCTGGACGGGGTGTATGCCCACCTGGAAGACCTGCCGGCAGGGACGCGCAAGAAACTGGAGGCCGGGCGCGAGCTGGCGCTGTTGAGCCGCAAGCTGGCCGCGATCGTCACCGACCTGGACATCCCGCTGGACATGGAACAGGCCCGCAGCAGCGATTTCGACCACGCCCGGGTGGATGCGATCTTCCGCGAACTGGAGTTCCGCACGCTCACCGGGCGGCTGGCGGCGCTGGAAACGGCCTATGACAAGCGCGCTGCAGCCCACGGGCAGCAGCTTTCGATGTTTGACAGCCCGGCGCTGCGCCCGGCGGCCCCCGCCGCGCCTGCGCCGTCCACAGCCCCAAAAGCAGAATCGGCGCGGCGCACGGTGGTGGTGGACAACCCGCAGGCGCTGCAGGCGCTGGTGGAAAAGCTCGCCGGCGCGCAGCAGATCTCTTTTGACACCGAGACCACTTCCACCGACCAGATGCAAGCCGTGCTGGTGGGGATCTCGCTGGCGGTAGAGCCGGGCGAAGGGTTCTACGTGCCGGTGGGGCACCAGAGCGGGCGGCAGCTGCCGCTGGAGATGGTGATCGAGGCGCTGCGCGGCCCGCTGACCCAGCCGGGAATCCCGAAGGTGGGGCACAACGTCAAGTACGACTGGGTGGTGCTGAAGCGCTACGGCATCGACGTGGCCCCGCTGGCTTTTGACACGATGATCGGCGAGTGGCTGTGCAACCCCGGCTCGCGCAACCTGGGGTTGAAGAACCTGGCCTGGGTGCGCCAGGGGATCGAGATGACCCACATCGAAGAGCTGATCGGCAAGGGCAAAAAGCAGATCACGATGGCGGAAGCACCGGTCGAAGCCGCGGCGGCATATGCCGCCGCTGACGCGGAGGTGGTGCTGCACCTGGTCCCCGAATTGGAGCGCGAGCTGGAAAACTGCCAGGCGTCCGGGCTGAACCGCAGCCTCGAGATGCCGCTGGTGCCGGTGATCGCAGCAATGGAGATGGTCGGGGTGGCGCTGGATACGGCCTACCTGGCGAAGATGTCGCAGGAGTTGGGGGCGCGGCTGGCGGAATTGGAAACTCAGCTGCACGCGCAGGTGGGCGAGCCGTTTAATATCAACTCCACCCAGCAGCTGTCGGTGGCGCTGTTCGACAAGTTGAAGATCGCCCCGCCGGAGCGGACGGCCAAGACCGCCAGCGGGTTCTATTCGACCTCGGCCGAGATTTTGGAAGCGCTGCGCGGGCGGCACCCGGCGGTGGACCTGGTGCTGGAGTATCGCGAGCTGTCCAAGCTGCGTTCCACCTACCTGGAAGCGCTGCCGCTGCAGGTCAATCCGCGCACCGGGCGGGTGCACACCTCGTTCAACCAGGCCGGCTCGGTCACTGGGCGGCTGGCCTCGTCGGAGCCAAATCTGCAGAACATCCCCAACCGCAGCGACCTGGGGCGGCAGGTGCGGCGAGCGTTCATCGCTGCGCCCGGGCAGCTGCTGTTGAGCGTGGATTATTCGCAGATTGAGCTGCGGGTGGTGGCGCACATGGCCGAAGACGAGACCATGCTGGACGCCTTCCGCCACGGGCAGGACATCCACGCCGCCACGGCGGCGGCGATCCTGGGGATCCCGATCGAACAGGTGACCAAGGCGCAGCGCAGCCGGGCCAAGGGGGTCAATTTTGGGCTGATCTACGGGATGAGCGCTTTCGGGCTGACGCGCTACACCGACCTGACCCTGGCGGAGGCGGAGAACTTTGTCACCGCCTACCACCGGCAGTTCCCGGGAGTGAAGAACTACCTGGACGGCATCCGCCGGCTGGCGACCGAGCAGGGCTACGTGGAAACGCTGCTGGGTAGGCGGCGCTACTTCCCGGCGCTGCGCTCGACCCTGGACCGCAACCAGCGCGCCCGCGAGGAGCGCGAGGCGATCAACGCCCCGATCCAGGGCACGGCGGCGGATATAATGAAGATCGCTATGCTGCGTGTGCCGGAGGCGCTGCGCGGCGCCGGGATGGCGGCGCGTATGATCCTGCAGGTCCACGACGAGCTGGTGCTGGAATGCCCGCAAGGCGAACTGGCGCAGACCGCCAAAGTGGTGCAGGCGGCGATGGAGCACGCCTACCAGCTAAGCATCCCGCTGGAGACGGAAGCCCGCTACGGGCAAAACTGGGGCCAGATGCAGGTAATCGGCTGACAGCCGGCGGGCGGAAGAAGGAGCAGTTATGAGCGGACGGCAGGATATCTTTCAGCAGGCGATGAACCAGGGACACTCGGCGGCCTGGGACCAGGCATGGGACAAAGCGGCTGCCTACTATCGCCAGGCGCTGGCCGAATTCCCCGATAACCCGCAAGCGCTGACCAGCCTGGGGCTGGCGCTGATCGAGCTGCAGGAGCACGACCAGGCGCTGCAGTGCTACCAGCGCGCCGCCCGCACGATGCCGGACGACCCGCTGCCAATGGAGAAGATCGCCCAGTTGTGCGAGCGGATGGGGCAGTTGGAGCTGGCAGTGCAGGCTTCGCTGCGCGGCGCCGATCTGTACCTAAAGAACCGCGACGCCGGCAAGGCGATCGAAAACTGGGAGCGGGTGACCCGCCTGAACCCGGAGAACATGCTGGCCCACACCCGCCTGGCAATGGTGCTGGAGCGGATGGGCGAGAAGGACCGTTCAGTGAGCGAGTACATCGCCGTGGCGAGCCTGCTGCAGGCCAACGGCGAGCTGGATAAGGCCGTGCAGGCGGTGCAGCAGGCGCTGCGGGTGCAGCCAGGCAGCGTCGAAGCGGCCCAAGCGCTGGGAATGTTGAAAGACTTCCAGCCGCTGCCGCGCCCGGCGCGCCCCAAGGGTGGGACCGCCCCACTGCGCATGTCGCAGGTACGCCAGCTGCAGGCGCCGGTGGACGCCGACCAACCCGAGTTGGACCCGATCTCGATGGCGCGCCAGAAAGCCCTGACCATCCTGGCGGGGATGCTGTTCGAAGGCAGCGAGGACGACGAACACAACCGGCGCAACCTGCAGTCGATCGTCACCGGGGCGACCGGAATGCTGCAGCGCCCGGTGGACCGCAGCAAGATGGTGCTGCACCTGTCGCAGGTGGTGGACCTGCAGACGCGCGGCGAGTATAACCAGGCCGCCGAAGAGCTGCAGCGGGCGATGGAGGCCGGGCTGGAGAACGCCGCGGCGTACTTCGACCTGGGCTACCTGTACGCCCAATCCGGACGCATGGAGAGCGCCATCCGCCACCTGCAGCCGGCGGTCAAGCACCACGATTTTTCGCTGGCTACCCGCCTGCTGCTGGGCGATATGCTGCGTAAGAAGTCGATGCTCAAGGAAGCCTCGTTTGAGTACCTGGAGGCGTTGAAGCTGGCCGATTCACAGGTGGTGCTGCCAGACCAGGCCAACGACCTGATCCA
>JBJSYW010000557.1:0-5883 GCA_046089985.1 Chloroflexota bacterium | reverse complement strand
GTTGTCCGGCGGCCCGCTGGTCGGCAGCACGTCCACCGTGGCGGGCGGGCGCTCGTCTGCCTGCCCGCCGGCGGCGCACTCGATCAGGTTGGCAGACAGGGTGGTGGTGCGCTGGTAGGCCTGGGCCACCAGACGGCTGCGCCATGCCTGCGACGGAGCCAGGCGCCCGCCGGCAAGCTGGAGCGCCGGCCCCCACCTGCTGAAGGCCAGCAGCGCGCCGGCGGTAAAATCATCGCCGGCTGGGGTTAAGCCGGGGCCCTGGCCCAGGCAGGCGAACAGATCCACCGGTCCCGGGGCATCGTCTTGCAGCGCCGCCAAGCGCCGGCGCGCAGCCGCCAGGTCGGGCGCGGCATCCGGCAGCTGCGCCGCCTGCCAGACGGGCGCATGCGTCCAATCGATGCCGTCTTGCAGCTCGGGAAATTCCAGCCCACCCGGATGCAAAAACACCGCCGCGCCGGGGGCCAGCCGGTTGAACCGCCGGTCATCCGCCGGCAGATTGATCGTCAGCGGGCCGCGATACGCTTCATAGGATAAGAAGACGATCCAATTGCTTTGCAGATGAAGAAATACGCCCCGGCTGGTCACCCCCCAAACCCGGGCCGCTTGCGGAGCGGCAAGCAGCTTTTCCGCCGCCCAACAGCCGATCGAAACAGCATCCATAATGGATAGATCTTACCATTAAGTTTTGGATTGCCCGCCGGGCAGTGACCTACGACCCTGTCATAACCGGGCAGCCGGTGACCGGCTGCCCGGCGGTTCATCACCGCCCGGCGTAAGCCATTTCCAGCTGCGCCAGGTCAAACTTCTTCATCGCCAGGAATGCTTCGGTGACGCGGGCCAGCTGCTCGGGGCTGCTGCTGCGCATCATCTCGTCCATGCGGGTGGGCACAATCTGCCAGGAAACGCCGTAGCGGTCCTTGAGCCAGCCGCATTGTTCGGCTTCAGGCACGGCAGACAGTTTACCCCAATAGTCGTCTATTTCTGCCTGCGTGTCGCAGTACACCATCAGCGAAATCGCTTCGTTGAACGTAAACCCATGCTCGTAGGCGCTGTCGATGGCCGAAAACGCCTGTCCGGCCAGCGTGAACGACGCCTGCTGCAGCGTGCCGGGCTTGTCAGGCTCCGCGCCCGCACCGTGGCGCAAGACCTCATCCACATGAGAATCAGGAAAGACCGAGACGTAAAACTGGATGGCGTCTTCCGCCTTGCCCACCTGCTCCCCAACAAACATCAGCATGGGGATAATCTTGTTCCGGATCGGACGGCTGCCCATGTGCATCACCTGCCAGGAAAGCCCGTACCGGTCCTGCACCCACCCAAACCGTTGGCTGAAGGGGTACTCGCCCAGTTCCATCAACGCCTGCCCGCCCTCGGAAAGCCGCGCCCAGCAGGCATCCACCTCCGCATCTGTTTCACAGGCCACCTGGAAAGAGATCGACGGGTTAAATTTGAACAACGGGCCGGCGCTGATGGCTGAAAACGCCTGCCCGAACAGGTCGAAGGTGACCGTTTCCACCGAGCCTGAAGGGGTATCGTTGAGCACCGCCGTGCTCTTGATGCGTGAATGGGGGAAAATCGAGGTATAAAACTCGGCCGCCTGCCTGGCCTCTTTGTCAAACCACAGGTGAGGCACGATCTTTTGATCGACTGATGACATGTTTGCACTCCTTTCATCCAACTCGAGATGCGCCGATGCGCCGGCGGCGCCCCGATCAAGCAGGACGCCAAAAGCAGATCAATTCTATCCTATTTTATCGCAAGATGACCGATATGAAAAAGATCAGGACGCCTGGCAAATAACACCGCGTCCTGATCTTTTTTCCAACCTGGGCTTTTGGCCCCACGAGTTTGGAGATTTCTTTTGCAGCGGACCCGACGGGATTCGAACCCGCGATCTCGGCCTTGACAGGGCCGCATGTTTGGCCGCTACACCACGGGTCCTCGAACGGCCCGTAGTTTATCATGCCTGGCTGGAAGATGTCAAGAACGAGTTCTACGGGACCGGTTGCGCATTCAACGCTCGCGACGAAGTCCCCAACCATCTGGATACCGGCAGCAGCACCAGCAGCATCACAATCGCGGCGGTCAGCACGAATGCCAGGGTGTTCGAGTCGCTAAAGTTTTGTGCCGTGACGACGATCGCCGCGGCCACATTGCGCTGTGCCGACCCCAGCGCCATGACCTTCCGCTGCGCCGGATCCTGCCCCCCCAGCAGCAGCCCGATCCCCAGACAGCCAAGGATGAATAACAGCAGCGCCAGGATGCCCCCCGATCCGATCAGGCTGAGGATGGTCTTCAGATTAAGCCCCAGCCCGGTCGCCAACAGCAGGATCATGGCCACGCTGGAGGTCTGGTTCATGGACGCCTGCCACGCCACTGCGCTGTCTGGCCACTGCACCCGCGCGATCAGGCCGGTGGCCAGCGGGATGAGCATCAGCACAATCAACGACTGGGCGATGTCCCAGGGGTTCACCGCCACGCCCGGCAGCAGCCATGGCAGCACGACCGGCATGTAACCGATCGTCGCCACCATCAGCAGCGCCATCATCCCCACCCCCCAGGCCACGTCCCCCCGGGCGCTCTGTACCAGCCGCGGCAGGAACGGCGCTCCGGCTGCGCTGGACAGCACCACCAGGCCGATTTGCAGCGAGGGTTCCAGCGGCAGCAGCCGCGCGATCAGAAACGCCAGCAGCGGAACAAGCACAAAATTACCCACCAATGCCTTGACCACCCGGCGGGCGTCCTTTAACGAGCCCAGGATCTCTGCAAACGACAGATTCAGACCCAAAGCCAGCATACTGCTAACCACAAAAACCAACCCTGCAAGCTGCGAAAGCAGATTAGCCAGTTCAACAAAACTCATTTGACGCCTCCTATGTCTGGATGATCAAAATATTTGAAAGGATTATAGACCGAACATCTCGGCCGCCGCACAGAATAGAGGAAAAATACAACATTTTTGCCCCAATTTGCTTCCTTATTCAATTACTTAAATAATAAGTGGTAGAATATCCTTACGCCGCTCTGCGATTCAGGTGGGAATTATCATCTCGCGTGGAAGCGACGGTGCCGGGCGTATCCAAACTCACCACCATATTACAGGTCTATTGTTTCTATGACAGAAGAGCGTCCGCTGTTTCCGAGCATTAAGCTGCATCGTCCGCGCGCCGTCCCTGGGTGGGTTGTCCGCCCACGACTGCTGGCGCGGCTTGACCAGGTCATCCAAAAACCCATCGCGCTGATTTCAGCCCCGGCCGGGTTCGGCAAGACCACCCTGGTCTCCCAATGGCTGGATGGCTGCCCGCTGCCCAATACCTGGCTGCAGTTGGATGAAGCCGATCACGATATCTCAATGTTCCTGACCGGGGTGGTTGCCGCCCTGCGCCAACTTTTCCCCGACTGCATGAAAAGGACCGCCGGTCTGCTGCAGGCCAGCGGTTTGGTGCCGCTGGATGCCTGGACCAGCGCTCTGGTCGATGACCTGGAACTGCTGGAAAACACGCCTTTCATCCTGGCCCTGGATGACTACCACCTGGTCTCAAACCCCTCGATTGATCTGATTCTGGCCGATGTGCTGCGCTGCGAGCCGCAGCCCATGCACCTGATCATCGCCGCCCGGCGCAGCCCGTCGCTGTCCTTCAGCCGGCTGACCGTGCACCGCCTGGTGGTGGACATTCGCCCGGCCGATCTGCGCTTCACCGACATTGAAGCATCGCTGTACTTCCACGAAACCGCCCAACTGTCCTTAAGCGCTTCGCTCATCCATCGCTTACAGGTGAAGACCGAGGGCTGGGCCGCCGGGCTGGCGCTGGCCGCCCTCAGCCTGCGTGAGGAACTTCCGTCGGAAGAATTGTTAGCTCACCTGGATGCATCCGAGGCCCAGATGAGCGATTACCTGCTCGACCAGGTGTTCAACCGCCAGCCGGCCGAGGTGCAGGATTTCCTGCTCAAGACGGCCACCTTCAACCACTTCTGCGCCTCGATGCTCTATGAAGCCTTTGGCGGAGAGCAGAGCGAGCGAGAGATCCAGGTCATGCTGGACCGTGTCGAAACCGCCCAACTCTTCCTGACCCCGCTGGATGCGCAGCGCTCATGCTACCGCTACCACCATCTGTTCCGCCAACTGCTGCTGTCGCGCCAGAGCTTCTATTTCAACCCCGACCAGATCGCCCTGTTCCACCGGCGAGCCGCCGATTGGTTGGTCCGCCAGGGGCAGATCGACGAAGCCATCGGCCACCTGCTAGCAGTACGCGATTGGACCGAAGCAGCCCGGCTGGTAGAGAGCCAGCTCCGCGCCCTGCTCAACGCGGAAGATTACCAGGGCATCAAGCGCCGCTTGAACTATTTCCCGGACGAATTCATCGCCACCCGCCCGGGGCTGCTGCTGATGCAGGTCTGGATTGCCCATTTTGCCTGGCGCCAGCTGCAGGTGGGGCAGTTAACAGCCAGGATCCAGATCCTGTTAGACGCCGTGCCGCCCACCGCACAATTAAACGATTCGCCCCCGCCCGGGTTCAGGTATATCTCGCCCGAGGTCATCCAGTCTCAGGTCTGGATGCAGCAGGGCCTGGTCTATTATCTGACCAACCAGGGCAGCCAGGCCGTGCAAATCATCGCCCCGACAGTGAACAGCCTCCCGGATGCCTGGCTCTTTGCACGCGGCAACGCCGTCATGTATTATGGGTTGTCACTGTTTATGGAAGGGCAGTACAGCCAGGCGGTCGATTTGGTGCGGCGCGAGTACGAACGCCTGCACAACCCGAGCGGCACCTACGCCGCCCGGATGTTGTTCAGCCTGAGTGTAATTTACCTGCTGAACGGCGAGCTGGAGCTGTGTCGCCAAACCGCCGAACAGCTCTTGCAATCCGCCAGCAAGGAACACCTCTTGCTCAACCAGGGCTGGGCCTATTACCTGCTGGGGCGGGTATACCAGGAATGGAACCAACTCGAGCTGGCGGCCGGTTATTATCTGCAGGGGGTAGAGGGGCGTTTCACATCCAACATGGCGACCGCCGTCGAGTGCGTTGCCGGGTATGCCTACATCCTCCAGGTCCTGGATCGCGGCGAGCAGGCGCGCCAGTTCCTGGACTCGCTCGGTCGGGTGCACGGCGAACAGACTGCCATCACGCCCGCGCCGCTGCTGGCGCTCCAGGCCTGGCTTAACCTGGAAAACGGCAGCCCCGAGGAGGCCCGCCGCTGGGCCGAAGCCTTCAGCGCGCCGATCGCCGTCCAGTCGATAACCTGGTATCACATCCCCCAGATGTACCAGATCAAGATCCTGATGGACACCGGCAAGCCGGAGAGCGGCGGGGTGGTTGACCAGCTCCTGGAGGAAGCCCAGGCGGTGGCTGAGCGCACCCACAACACCTTCACGCTGGTGCGCGTGCTGTCTCTGCGCGCCGTCTGGTATGCCCGCACCGGCAGAACTGCGGCCGCCCATCAATTTCTGGAGCGTGCCCTGCGCCTGGGCCGTCCCGGCTGGTTTATCCACGCCTTTGTGAAACAGGGCCCCGAGATGCTGGTTCTGCTCCAGGCAGCTGCCCGGCGCCGGATGAACATTCCCGGCATCGAAGAGTATCTCGCCGCCATCCTGGCTGCATTTTCAAGCACCAGCGCGGCGCGTTCTACAGCCCGAGACCCAGATCAGGTTAAAACCATCCTAACCGAGCGCGAGCTCGAAGTACTATCGCTGCTGGCCGAGCGATTGAGCATCAATGAGATTTCATCCCGGCTGTTCATCTCCTCCAGCACAGTCCAGCAGCATACCCACCACATCTACCGTAAACTGAACGTGGCTAACAAGCGCCAGGCCGTGGCCAGCGCGATTGAGTTCGGCCTCATTCCATCCGAGAGCTGAGAGAACAGAACCACATTTTTACCGGG
>JBJSYW010000556.1:0-6200 GCA_046089985.1 Chloroflexota bacterium | reverse complement strand
AAGTATGGCCAAATAGGAGATGAAGATAGCCGGGAGATCATTGATAGTCTGTGCAGCGATGGATGCGTAACGCAATCAGAAACAATGCTGCTAACGGATCATCTTGACCTCTCGAGCAATCTAGATCCAGTGCATGTCGCCAGTGCTTTTCGCCAAATTGAAGGCATTCTGGCTGAAGTCAAACGCCAGTCCAGGGAAGGAAGAGCATGATCAAAAGCTTGAATTTTTTAAGGTACGGGTCAAAAGCGGTCAAATATGGGCCCGGCAGGGTTCGAACCTGCGACCAAGAGGTTATGAGCCCCGCGCTCTGCCGCTGAGCTACGGGCCCATGTAGAGCGGGCGACGGGATTCGGACCCGCGAATGTCAGCTTGGAAGGCTGATGCCTTACCACTTGGCGACGCCCGCAATTACGGTGCCTATTATAACCGCGTTTATGGATGCTTCTTTGATCGAATCATATAAAGCAGTAAGCAGTCCGAGTGAGGGGGGCACCCGGACTGCTTACTGCCATTGAGTATACCATATCCTCTTCCCGCACAAGGGTGATTCGGTTCGATTTGTAGAATTTCTTCTCGCCGGTCCGCCGGCCCTTAGAATACGCTCACCTGGCGCGCCTTTCTGCTCATAAATTAGGGACTTCCCCTATCGCCCTAGCACTTATCCCCATTGATGAGAAGCAGTCTAACCTTTATAGTTTTCCCACTTCGGCATGAGAGCGCCGTGAGCGTTCTCCTCTTGAAGGATGGCGGCAGCCATGGTTGGTCGCAGGCCGGATGCCTGCTGCTGGGGGACCTTGAATTCACCGCCGCCGCCTGATTTACGGACCACCCGCCCTATCAAACCCTGCCTCTTTACCCGGCGGCCTCCGTTACCTGGGACCTTAGAATGACGACATCTAAACTCTTGCCCGCTGAGATCCAGCGGATCGCGGTTTTCCGGGCGCTGCAGTTGGGGGACAGTTTATGCGCCGTGCCCGCCTGGCGCGCGCTGCGTGGGGCCTTCCCCCAGGCGCACATCACCCTGATCGGCCTGCCCTGGGCCCAGGGGTTTGTCCACCGCTTCAGTCACCTGTTTGACGACTTCGTCGCCTTCCCCGGTCTGCCCGGCTTTCCCGAGCGCAGCCCGGACCTGTACGAATTCCCTTTTTTCCTGGGGCGGGTGCAGCGCCGCCAGTTTGACCTGGCGCTGCAGATGCACGGCGACGGTTCGTTGAGCAACAGCCTGGTGGGCCTGTTCGCTGCCCGCTTCAGCGGCGGTTTCTACCTGCCCGGCGCTTTCCAGCTCGACCCCGACCTGTCGCTGCCCTATCCACAGCACGAGCCGGAGGTCTGGCGGCACCTGCGCCTGGTCGAGCGCCTGGGACTGCCGCTGCGGGGCGACGGGCTGGAGTTCCCGCTTTTTGCCGAAGATCGCCGCGCCCTGGCCGCGCTGCCCGGCGCAGCCGCGCTGCAGCCCGATCGCTATGCCGTGCTGCACCCCGGCGCGCGCGCTGAGCAGCGCCGCTGGCCCGCCGAGAACTTTGCCCGCGTGGCTGATGCTCTGGCCGAACGCGGGCTGGCGGTCGTGCTCACCGGCGCCCCCTCCGAAGCCCCGCTCACTCGCGCCGTGTCTGCCCGCATGCACGTCCCGGCCATTGACCTGGCCGGCGCTACCAGCCTGGGCGGGCTGGCTGCCTTGCTCGACGGCGCCCGCCTGCTGGTTTCCAACGATACCGGCGTTTCCCATCTTGCCGCCGCCCTGCAAACCCCCAGCGTGGTGCTCTACCTGGCCTCTGACCCGGAGCGTTGGGCGCCGCTCGACCGCCGCCGCCACCGGGTGGTGCGCTGCCCCGTCTCTGTCGAAGACCGCCCGGCCGATGTGCCTGGCCCCGATCGCGTGATCGCTGAGGTCGAAGACCTGCTCCAGCAGTCCCTGCCGTCCACCGGGCGCCGCCCGGCCGCGCCTGAACGGCCCGCCCCGCCGGCCCGCCGCCCCCACCTGCGCCAGGAAGCCGCCCATGACGCCTGAACTGCCCCGCCTGCTCCCCGGTTGGCGGGACGTCCGCCGCCTGCTGGTGGTCCGCCTGGACAACATCGGCGACGTGGTGCTCACCACCCCCGCCCTGCGGGCCATCAAAACCGCCCTGCCGCAAGCCCACCTGGCTCTGCTGGCCTCCCCCGCCGGCGCTCAGGCCGCCGCGCTGCTGCCCTCGGTCGACGAAGTCATCCCCTGGCGCGCCGCCTGGCAGCAGCTCGATCCGCTGCCCTCCGCCGATCCGTCTGCCCCGCCGGCCGATCTGCAGCTGATCCGCCGCCTGCGCCGCGGCCGCTACGACGCGGCCGTGATCTTGACCAGCTTCTCGCAGACCGCTTACCCGGCCGCCTACGCCTGCTACCTGGCCGGCATCCCACTGCGCCTGGGCTACGCCCGCGATTTCGGCGGCCAGGTGCTCACCCACCCTGTTTTGCCCCCGCCCGATGACCTGCACCAGGCCGAGCGCAGCCTGCACCTGCTGCGCGCGGCCGGTTTCCCGGCCGCCCCCGGCGCTGCGCTGGAGCTGCGCCTGCCGCCTGCCGCCGTCTCCGCCGCCCGCCGCCGGCTGCGCCAGGCCGGGGTCGCCCCCGGCGCGGGCTACATTGCCGTGGTCCCCGGGGCCAGCTGCCAGGCCCGCCGCTACCCCGCCCGGCGCTTCGCCCAACTGGCCGCCCTGCTGGCCCGCCGCAGCGGGCTGCCGCTGCTGCTGCTGGGCAGCCCGCGCGAGACCGATCTGCGCCTGGCCTTTGCCGGCCTGCAGCCCGCCCCGCTGGACCTGATCGGGCAGACCACCCTGGCCGAGTTCGCCGCCCTGCTGGCCGGCGCGGCGCTGGTGGTCGCCAACGACTCGGCTGCCCTGCACCTGGCCGACGCCTTTGAGCGCCCGCTGCTGGCGCTCTTCTCTGGCACCGATCTGGAGAGCCAGTGGCGTCCACGCCGCGCCCCGGCCGTCTTGCTGCGCCGTCCCACCATTTGCAGCCCGTGCTACCGCTTCGAGTGCCCCTACCACCTCGACTGCCTGGAGATCCCCCCCGCCGAAGCGGCCGAGGCGGGCATGACTCTGCTGGCCGCGCGGCTGTCTGCCGGGCTGCCGCCTGCGCCGGCCGGCGCGTTCCCCGCCGCACTTGCGGCCCTGGGCCTGCCCGGGGAGGAAGGCTAAACCGATGAACCTGCTCACCTGGCACATCCACGGCAGCTACCTGTATTACCTGAGCCACGCCAACCACACCTTCTACCTGCCGGTCAAGCCCGGCCGCCCGGAAGGCTATGGCGGGCGCTCCGGCAGCTTCCCCTGGCCCGCCAACGTCATCGACGTCCCGGCCGAGGAAGTCTCCCGCCTGGACCTCGACGCGGTCATCTTCCAATCCGCCCGCAATTACCAGGAAGACCAGCACGAAATCCTCTCGCCCGAGCAGCGCGCCCTGCCGCGCCTGTACATCGAGCACGACCCGCCCCGGCAGCACCCCACCGACACCCGCCACCCGCTCGACGACCCGAACGTGCTGCTGGTGCACGTTACCCACTTCAACAACCTGATGTGGGACAGCGGGCGCACCCCCACCACCGTCATCGAGCACGGCGTCACCGTCCCCCCGGGCGTGCGCTACACCGGCGAGTTGGACCGCGGCATCGTAGTGGTCAACGGCCTCAAGACCCGCGGCCGCCGGCTGGGCCTGGACGTCTACCAGCACGCCTGCGCACGCCTGCCGCTTGACCTGATCGGCATGGGCTCTGCCGAGCTGGGCGGGCTGGGCGAAGTGCCCCACCACGACCTGCCCGCCTTCGAGGCCCGCTACCGTTTCTTCTTCAACCCGATCCGCTATACCAGCCTGGGGCTGGCGGTGTGCGAAGCCATGCTGCTTGGCATGCCCGTGGTCGGGCTGGCTACTACTGAGATGGCCACCGTAATTGAGAACGGCGTGTCCGGTTTTGTCGATACCGACCTGCGCCGCCTGGAGACCGCCATGCAGGCCCTGCTGGATGACCCTGGCGAAGCCCGCCGGCTGGGCCAGGGCGCCGCCCGGGCCGCCGCCGAGCGCTTCGATATCCGCCGTTTCACGCGCGACTGGGACCTTGCCCTGCGCCAGGCCGCCGGCCCCCGCAGAAAGAGAATCGCTGGATGAAACGTATCGCTATGATCAGTGAGCACGCCTCCCCGCTGGCCGGCCCCGGCAGCGTCGACAGCGGCGGTCAGAACGTCTATGTGGCTCAGGTCGCCCGCCACCTGGCGGCTGCCGGCTATGCCGTCGACGTCTTCACCCGCCGCGACGCCCCCGGCCAGCCCGAGATTTACCCCTGGGAGAACGGCGTGCGCGTGATCCATGTGCCGGCCGGGCCGGCCGAGTACGTGCGCAAAGAAGACCTGCTGCAGTATATGCCGCAGTTCACCGCCTTCATGCTCGATTTCATCACTCGCGCTGCCACCCCCGCCCGGCCCGCCTACCACCTGCTGCACGCCAACTTCTGGATGTCGGGCCTGGTCGCTGCCGAGCTCAAGGCTGCCCTGGGCCTGCCGTTCGTGATCACCTTCCACGCCCTCGGGCGGGTGCGCCGCATCCACCAGGGCGCCGCCGACGGTTTCCCGCCGCTGCGCTTCGATATCGAAGACCGCATCGTGGCCGAGGCCGACGCCATCATCGCCGAGTGCCCGCAGGACGAGGAAGACCTGATCCAGCTCTACAACGCTGATCCGCTCAAGATCACCATCATCCCGTGCGGCTTTGACCCGGCCGAGCTGTGGCCGGTGGAGCAGTCCGCCGCCCGCCGCCTGCTCAAGCTGCCGGCGCGCGAGTTCCTGGTGCTCCAGTTGGGCCGCATGGTGCCGCGCAAGGGGGTCGATAACGTCATCCGTGCCCTGGGCTGCCTGGCCCGCCGGCATGCTGTCCCCGCCCGGCTGATCGTCGCCGGCGGTGAGACGGATGACCCCGACCCGCGCCGCACGCCCGAGATCGCCCGCCTGCAGGCCCTGGCTGGCGAGGAAGGTGTAGCCGGGCAGGTGCAGTTCGTCGGCCGCAAAGAGCGCCAGGCGCTCAAGCATTACTACAGCGCTGCGGATGTCTTCGTCTCCACCCCCTGGTACGAGCCGTTCGGCATCACCCCGGTAGAGGCGATGGCCTGCGGCGCTCCGGTGATCGGCGCTAACGTGGGCGGCATCCGCTACACCGTGCGCCACGGCGAGACTGGCTTCCTGGCCCCGCCGCGTGACCCCGATACCCTGGCCCGCCGGCTGGCCCAGCTCTATCACGACCCCGAGCTGCGCCGCCGTATGGGCCGCCAGGCCGTGCAGCGCGCCAACAGCCTGTTCACCTGGTCGAAGGTGACCAACAAGATCATCAACCTGTACGAGCACGTCCTGGCGGGCGCCGGGCTGTCCGCCGCTCACCCAGGCTATCCCCAGCAGGTGGACCCCGCCGTGGTGGTGCTGCGCGCCTTCGACCACGCCCTGCACTCGCTGGAGCAGGCCCGCAGCCTGCTCAGCGGGCCGCTGCTGCAGGCCGCTCAGGCCATCACTGCCGTGCTGTCTGCCGGCGGCAAGCTGCTGGTGTGCGGCAACGGCGGTTCGGCCGCCGATGCCCAGCATTTCGCGGCCGAGTTCGTCGGGCGCTTCAAGCTCACCGGCCGGCGCGGCCTGCCGGTCATCGCTCTGACCGCCGACAGCGCCTTCCTGACCGCCTGGGCTAACGACACCGGCTTCGAGCAGGTCTTCTCTCGCCAGGTCGAAGCCCTGGGCAGCCCTGGCGACCTGCTGATCGGCATCAGCACCACCGGCCGCTCGCGCAACCTGGTGGAGGCCTTCAAGGTGGCCCGCCAGGCCGGCATCGGCTGCCTGGCCCTGCTGGGCAAAGACGGCGGCGACCTGCTGCCGCTGGCCGACGCTGCCATCGTGGCCCCGGCTGCCGACACCGCCCGCATCCAGGAACTGCACATCCTGCTGCTGCACCTGCTGTGCGAGCTGGTTGAAGTGCATTTCATCACCAACGCCGCCGCCCCGGCGGGCGTGGCAGCGCCCGGCGCGGTCAGCGCCGCCGGCGTGGCCGCGCCGGGCGTCGGCGGCGCGCTGCTTGACAGCAGCCAGGCGCTGCTGTCTTCCCAAATCACATCGTCTGGAGGACTGAGCAATGAACGCTATTGAGGGCAAGGTTGTCTTAATCACCGGTGGGGGGCAGGGCTTAGGCGAAGCCATCAC
>JBJSYW010000555.1:0-3308 GCA_046089985.1 Chloroflexota bacterium | reverse complement strand
AAGAGATCTGCAAGGCCGACGCTTCGCACGGCACAGTCATGTCGGTCAACAACTCGCTGTATGCGCACGGGCTGATGAAGTTTGGCACCGAAGACCAGAAGCAGCGCTACCTGAAACCGGTGGCAAGCGGTAAGGCGATCGGGGCCTACTCGCTGACCGAGCCGATGTCGGGTTCGGATGCGGGCACGATGCGCAGCCGGGCGGTGCGTGACGGCGATTGCTACGTGATCAACGGGCGCAAGTCGTGGGTGACCAGCGGGCCGGTGGCCGATTATGTGGTGTTATTCACCATGACCGACCCCAGCAAAGGCTCGAAGGGAGTGACGGCGTTCCTGGTCGATGCGAAGCGCCCGGGCTTTGTGCGCGGCAAGAAAGAGCCGAAGATGGGCATCCGCGCTTCGGCCACCAGCGAACTGGTGTTTGAAGACTACCGCGTGCCGGTGGAGGACCGCCTGGGACAGGAGGGCGAAGGCTTCAAGATCGCCATGACGGTGTTGGATGCCGGGCGGATCGGGATCGGGGCGCAGGCGCTGGGCATCGCCGAGGCGGCCTACGCCGCGGCGCTGGAGTATGCCCGCGAGCGCGAAGCCTTTGGGCAAAAGATCGGGCAGTTCCAGGGCATCGCCTTCCAGATCGCAGATATGAAGACGCGCATCGAGGCCAGCCGGCTGCTGGTCTACAACGCTTCGCTGGCGAAGGAGAAATCCAAGACCAGCGGCGGGCGCTACAGCACCGAAGCCGCGATGGCCAAGCTGTTCGCCAGCGAGACGGCTGCCTTCGTTACCGACTATGCAGTGCAGATCCATGCCGGAATGGGCTACAGCAAGGAGCTGCCGGTGGAGCGCTATTACCGGGATGCACGCATCACGCGCATCTACGAAGGCACCAGCGAGATTCAGCGCATGGTGATCTCGCGGGCCGAGTTGGGCCTGCGCTAGGAGCATAGCAGTCCCATGAAAGCAGTCGGGTTTGAGCAGCATGGCGGGCCGGAAGTCCTGTGCTATCGGGATTATCCCACGCCCGAGCCGGGCGCAGGGCAGGCGCTGGTGCGGCTGAAGGCCGCCGCGCTGAACCGTCTGGACCTATGGGTGCGGGAGGGCTGGCCGGGCATCCGGCTGGCCTACCCGCACATCCCCGGGGCAGACGGCGCGGGCGAAATCGCCGCGCTGGGGGCGTGCGTGGACGGCTGGCAGGTGGGCGAGCCGGTGGTGATCAACAGCAACCTGTCATGCGGGGTGTGCGAGGCCTGCCTGGCCGGGCAGGACAACCGCTGCCGCCGCTGGGAGCTGCTGGGCGAGACGGTGCGCGGCGCCTATGCCGAGTATGTGGTGGTGCCGGCTGGCAACCTGCTGCGCCTGCCGCCGGGTTTCTCTGCGCGCACGGCTGCGGCTGCGGCGCTGGTCTATCACACCGCCTGGCATTCGCTGGTGGAGCGCGCCGGCCTGCGTTACGGCGAAACGGTGCTGGTGGTGGGCGCTTCCGGTGGCGTGAACACGGCCAGCATCCAGATCGCCAAACTGCTGGGGGCGCGGGTGCTGGTGGTGGGCGCAAACGCCGAGAAACTGGCGCTGGCCGAGCGGCTGGGCGCAGATGTGTTGATCGACCGCTCGCAAGAGGAGAACTGGTCTAAGGCGGTATTCCAGGCCACCGGCAAGCGCGGCGCAGACGTGGTGGTGGACAACGTGGGCACTACCTTTCCGCATAGCTTCCGGGCGGCGGCCAAGGGCGGGCGCATCCTGACGGTGGGTAACACTGGCGGGCCGAAGTTTGAGATCGACAACCGCTTCATCTTTAGCAAGCACCTGTCGATCCTCGGCTCGACGATGGGTACACGGGCCGATTTCGCGGCCGTGATGGGGCTGGTCTTTGCCGGCAAGCTGCAGCCCGTGCTGGACCGGGATTACCCCCTGGCGGAAGCCCGGGCCGCCCAGGAATACCTGGCAAGCGGGCGGCAGCTGGGCAAAGTAACCCTGGCAGTGGCCTGAACGGCTGTTAACTGAAAATCTGGATCGCGAGTGAAACCAAAACGACCTCTTCGAGTAACTCTGCTGGTGATCATGGTGTTATTGCTGGCAGCGCTCGGTTTCGGGCGCGCCTACCAGGTGTGGACGGTATGGGCGTTTTTTGAAAACCGCATGACCGTTT
This sequence comes from Chloroflexota bacterium, assembly GCA_046089985.1. Lineage (GTDB taxonomy): Bacteria > Chloroflexota > Anaerolineae > Anaerolineales > UBA4823 > RBG-16-57-11. The sequence continues at coordinate 1,163 of JBJSYW010000555.1, read as the reverse complement.
CGCCGCTCTACCCGCTGATCAGCGGGGCGGTGTGGGGCGCGGCCTGGCTGGGGATGGCCTGGCCGGTGTGGCGCGGCTGGCGGCGAGCGCCGCGGCTGGCGCTGGGGCTGTTCCTGGCCTACTCGATCTATGCCTGGATTGATCGCCTGCTGGTGCCCGGTTACCCCGGTCGAGCGGCCAATTGGCCGTTTTTAGCCGGGCTGAACGGGCTTCTGCTGGCCTGGTGCTGCTGGGCGTTGTTCAGCCGGCGCAGCAAGGTATATTTTGGAGAAGTGTATGAGCAATGACAAGATCACCCAACTGCGCGAGCTGCGCGCCCAGGGCCAGCTTGGCGGCGGCGCTGAGCGGGTGGAGGTCCAGCACAAGCGCGGCCGCATGACCGCCCGCGAGCGCATCGACCTGCTGCTTGACCGCGGCTCCTTCCGTGAGATGGACGCCTTCGTGCTGCACCGTACACACGACTTCGGGCTGGACAGCCAGAAATACCTGGGCGACAGCGTGGTGACCGGCTGGGGCACCGTGGACGGGCGCCTGGTGTACGTCTTCTCACAGGATTTCACCGTCTTCGGAGGCAGCCTGGGCGAGGCGCACGCCGAGAAGATCTGCAAGATCATGGACATGGCGTTGAAGAACGGGGCTCCGCTGATCGGGCTGAACGACTCGGGCGGGGCGCGCATCCAGGAGGGGGTGGTCTCGCTGGGCGGCTATGCCGATATCTTCCTGCGCAACACGCTTGCCTCCGGGGTGGTGCCGCAGATCAGCGCCATCATGGGACCGTGCGCCGGTGGAGCGGTCTATTCCCCGGCGCTGACCGATTTCATCTTCATGGTGCGTAAGTCGTCCTATATGTTTGTCACCGGGCCGGAGGTGGTCAAGACGGTCACCCACGAGGAGGTCACCTTCGAAGAGCTGGGCGGGGCCGATGTACACGCCGAGACCTCCGGGGTATGCCACCTGGCGTGTGACAGCGAAGCCGAAGCGTTGTACAAGATCCGCCAGCTGCTGGCCTACCTGCCTTCCAATAACATGGAAGACGCGCCGCGCATCGACCGCGGCGACGATCCGCTGCGCATGGACGAGGCGCTGGACGGCCTGGTGCCCGACGACCCTGGCAAACCGTACAACATCAAAGACGCCATCGGGATGATCGTCGACCAGGGCAG
>JBJSYW010000554.1:0-6242 GCA_046089985.1 Chloroflexota bacterium | reverse complement strand
TTTTGTCCGAGGGGTGCGTGGAGCTACCGTGGTGGATGAGGACCGGCCGGAGGCGATCTTTGCCGCCACGCGCGAACTGCTGCAGGCGCTGATCGCGGCTAATCCCGGGCTGCACGCCGATGACCTGGCCAGCGCCATCTTCACCGTCACAGATGACCTGCGCTCGGCTTACCCGGCTGCAGCTGCACGGCAGATGGGTTGGGGCAGCGTGCCCTTGATGTGTGCAACCGAAATCCCGGTGCCCGGCAGCCTGCCGCGCGCCATCCGGGTGCTGCTGCACTGGAACACCGGCCGCTTGCAAGCGGAGATCCAGCATGTATACCTGGGCGCGGCCGCAAGCCTGCGCCCCGATCTGAAAAAAACGGAGGAATAATCCCATGATGATCATTATGCACACCGATGCCAGCCAAAAAGAGATCGAGGCGGTTGTCTCGAAGATTGAGAGCAGCGGCTTCCGAGCGCACATTTCCAAAGGCGATGAGCGCACGATCATTGGCGCGATCGGCGAGGGCAAGTCGGTTTACGCCTACAAAGACATGTTCGTGCTGATGTCGGGGGTCGATCACATTGTTCCGATCTCGCGCCCATACAAGCTGACATCGCGCGAATTTCAGCGCACCGATACGGTGATCCCCATCGATGGGGTCTCAATCGGCGGGCCGGAGATCGTGATCATCGCCGGGCCGTGCACGGTGGAGAGCCGCAGCCAGCTGCTGGAAACCGCCCAGGCGGTGCGCGAGGCCGGGGCGCACGCCCTGCGCGGTGGGGTTTTCAAACCGCGCACCTCGCCCTACTCGTTCCAGGGCATGGGCGAAGCCGGGCTGGAACTGATGCTGGAAGCGCGCCAGCTGACCGGCCTGCCGCTGGTGACCGAAGTGATGCGTGAAGAGCAGATTCCGCTGCTGACCAAATACGTCGATGTGCTGCAGGTGGGGGCGCGCAACATGCAGAACTTCGCCCTGCTGCACGCCGTCGGTGAGAGCCGGCACCCGGTGCTGCTGAAACGCGGCATGATGGCTACCGTCGAAGAACTGCTGATGGCGGCCGAGTACATCCTGTCGCACGGCAACCGGCGTGTGATCCTGTGCGAGCGCGGCATCCGCACTTTCGAAAATTCTACCCGCAACACCACCGACATCAACGCCATTCCGGTGCTGAAAGAACTGACCCACCTGCCGGTGGTGCTGGACCCCAGCCACAGCACCGGCAGCTGGAACTACGTCCATGCCGTGGCGCGCGCCGGCATCGCCGCCGGGGCCGATGGGCTGATCGTGGAGGTGCACGTGCGCCCGGACGAAGCCGTCTCCGACGGCGGGCAGTCGCTGAAACCCGAGCGCTTCGCCGAGATGGTACACCAGGTCAAGGCAGTGGCTCAGTCGGTGGACCGGGCGGTGGCCCCGTCCCCGCACCAGTCCAGCCGGCCCGCGGCCGCCTGAGCGCCCGGCGCGCGGCGGCGCAGCCGGTGCTGGTGGCACGGGCTGCGCCGCCGCGCAAGCTGCATAAAACTACCGGCTGCTGCCCGACCGGCCGCATTTCTAGGGTAGAATCAACCTAAAGGAGGCCGGCCATGCAGATCACCAAGATCGAAGTTACCCCCGTTGAACTGAAGCTGAAACGCCCGGTCCGCCAGGCCGGGACGCCGCCGATCGACGCCGTCACCGCCATTTTCCTGCGCATTGAAACCCGCAGCGGGCAGAGCGCCTGGGGGGCCTCGGTGGCCCACCCCGCTCTGACCGGCGACCAGCCGGCAGAGGCGCTGCGCGTGTGCCAGGCGTGCGCGGCGCGTGCCGCCGATCTGCACCCAATGAATATCGAGTTCGCCCTGGCCGAGCTTGGCCCGCTGGCCAACCACACCCCCTCGGTGCTGTGCGCCTTCGACCTGGCCTTCCACGACCTGCTCGGCCTGGCAGCCGGCATGCCGCTCTACCGCCTGTTGGGCGGCTTCCGCGACCGCATCCAGACCTCCGTCACCATCCCGATCACCCCACTGGACGAAAGCGTGGCGCTGGCCGAGGAGCACGCCCGCGACGGCTTCCGCGTGCTGAAAATCAAAGGCGGTCTCGACCCCGAAGGCGATGTGCAGCGCGTCAAAGCCATCCACCGCGCCCTGCCCGACCTGTCCCTGCGCCTGGACGCCGACGGCGGTTACTCGGTGCAGACCGCCCTGGATGTGGCCCGGGCGCTGAAAGGCCGGGTCGAATCCCTCGAACAGCCCACCCCCGCCGGCGACCTGGGTGCGCTGCGCCAGGTGACCGAGAACAGCCCGCTGCCGGTGCTGGCCGACCAGAGCGCCTGCGGCCCGGACTCGGCCCTGCAGATCGCCGCCGGGCGCTGCGCCAGCGGGCTGAGCGTCAAGCTGGCCTCCTGCGGCGGTCTGCGCGCCGCCCGCCAGGTCGACGCGATCGCCCGCGCCGCCCGCCTCGACACCACCGTCAGCTGCCTGATCGAACCGGCCCTGCTGACCGCCGCCGGGTTGAGCTTCGCCCTGTCCAGCCCCAATGTGCGCTACGGCGACCTGGACGGCTACCTTCACCTGCAGAACGATCCCTCCCGCCCCGGTTTCACGCTCAAGGAAGGCTGGTTGATCGCTCACGATGTGCCCGGCGCCGGCTACCGCGTAGAATTGTAGGCTGACGATGCCGCTGGATGACCGGCCGAAGCACCCCGCCTCCAAACCGGGCGTCAGTTCGCGCCAGGCGCTGGGGATGCTCGGCCGCTACCTGCGCCCGCTGTGGCGACAGGCGCTGGCGATGACCGCCCTGGTGCTGGGCGGCATCACGCTGCAGCTGCTGCTGCCGCAGGTGATGCGCCGCTTTATTGACGCGGTGCAGGCCGGCGCGCAGCAGGCCGCCCTGCTGCAGCTGGGCGCGCTGTACCTGGCCGTCGCTCTGGTCCAACAGGTGATCGCCCTCGGCGCAGCCTATTTCTCGGAGAACGTCGGCTGGAGCGCTACCAACGCCCTGCGCGGCGAACTGGCTGCCCACCTGCTGGGGCTGGATCTGTCGTTCCACAACGCCCACACCCCGGGCGAGATGATCGAGCGCATCGACGGCGATATCACCACCCTGTCGAACTTCTTCACCCGTTTCGCCGTGCAGGTGGCCGGCAATCTGATCTTCCTGGGCGGGGTGCTGGTGCTGATGTTCGCCATCGACTGGCGCATCGGGCTGGCAGTGGGCGGCTTTGCCGTGCTGACCCTGGCGCTGCTGCTGCGCTTCCGCGACCTGGCGGTGCCCTACTGGAAGGCCGAACGCCAGGCCAGCGCCGACCTGTTCGGCTTCCTGGAAGAGCGCCTGGCCGGTGTGGAGGACATCCGCGCCAACGGCGGGCGCGATTACGTGATGAACCGCTTCCACCTGTTGATGCGCGCCCTGCTGGACCGCGCGCTGCGGGCCGGGCAGATGATCAACATCCTGCTCAACACCAGCATGCTGCTGTTCGCCGGCGGGATCGCCGCCGCCTTCACCACCGGGGCTTACCTGTACGGGCAGGGCGAGATCAGCCTGGGCACCGTCTACCTGGTCTTCCAATACACCACCATGCTGCAGCGCCCGATCGAGGAGATCACCCGCCAGCTGCAGGATTTCCAGCGCGCTGGGGCCGGGCTGGCCCGGGTCAGCGAGCTGCTGGACGAACGCTCGCGCCTGGCGCCGCCCCTGCCCGCCGAGGATCCCCGGGCAGCCGCGCCGGACCACACACCCCGTCGCTCCCCCAATGCTCTGGCGGCCCCGGCTGCCGCCGACCTGCCCGCCCCGGTGGACGCCGCCCTGTCGCTCACCTTCGACGCGGTGCGCTTCACCTACCCCGACGCACTGCCTGCGCCCGAAACCTCTCAGGACGGGCCGGAACCCCCGGCTGCCGGTGAACCAGGCGCAGCAGACGCGCCGCCCCCGCTTGCTCCGGCCGCGGGCGAGGCCGCCCCGCTGCGCGCCGGCGAGCTGGTGCTGGACGGGGTCTCGTTCCACCTGCCCGCCGGTGAAACGCTCGGCGTGCTCGGACGCACCGGCTCCGGCAAGACCACCCTCACCCGACTGCTCTTCCGCCTGTACGACCCCGACGCCGGGGCAATCCGCGTCTCCGCCGGCCCGGACGGCGCCATCGACCTGCGCCGGCTGCCGCTGCCCGCCCTGCGCGCCCGCATTGGGATGATCCCGCAGAACGTGCAGCTGTTCAACGCCACAGTGCGCGAGAACCTGACCTTCTTCAACCCGGGCATTCCAGACCGGCTGGTCCTGGAGGCGCTGCACGGGCTGGGGCTGGGCAGCTGGCTGGCCGCGCTGCCAGCCGGGCTGGACACGCGCCTGGAGGCGGGCGGCAGCGGACTATCGGCCGGGCAGGCCCAACTGCTGGCCTTCGCCCGCATCTTCCTGCGCCGCCCCGGCCTGGTGGTGCTCGACGAGGCCTCCTCCCGCCTGGACCCCGCCACCGAGGCCTGGATCGAAACCGCCATCGACCGCCTGGTGCAGGGCCGCACGGCGCTGATCGTGGCCCACCGGCTGGCTACCGTGCAGCGCGCCGATTGGGTGCTGGTGCTGGAAGCCGGGCAGGTGTGCGAATTCGGCCGCCGGGCGCAGCTGGCTTCCGATCCCAGCTCGCATTTCCACCGCCTGCTGGAGAGCGGCCTGGAGGAGGTGCTGGTATGAGCGCCGCTGCGCCCAAACCAACCGCTGCGCCGCTCCCGCCCGCTGCCCCACCCACCCGGCCCACCTGGTGGTTCCTGTGGCGCTTGATGACCTACCGCCCCGGGCTATACGGCCTGCTGGGTGTGTTCGAGATGCTGTTCTTTGCCGTCTTCCCCCAGCTTACCGCGCTGGTCATCCGCGCCTTCTTCGACCGACTGACCGGCGGCGGGCCGGCGGACTTCCCCCCCTACAGCCTGGCGGCGCTCGTCGTAGGCATTGCCGCCGCCCGGGCTGTGGCGGTGTTCATCGAGGTGCTGATCTACTTCAACTTCCGCTACCGGCTCGAAGCGCTGCTGCGCCAGAACCTGTTCGAATATATCCTGAAGCGCCCCGGCGCCCAGGCCGTTCCCGACTCACCCGGCGAAGCGGTCAGCCGCTTCCGCGACGACGTGCAGGAGCTGGCCTTCTTCATGGCCGAATCGTGGATCACGCTGGCCTGGGGCGCGTTCGCGCTGATGGCGTTCATCGTCATGGCGCGCATCCATCTCGGTGTGACCCTGCTGCTGCTGCTGCCGCTGCTGCTGGTGGTGCTGATCGCCAATTTCACCACCGCCCGGGTGGGCGATTACCGCGAACGCAGCCGGCAGGCTGCCGGGCAGGTGACCGGCTTCATCGGTGAGATGTTCGGCGCCGTGCAGGCCATCCAGGCCAACACTGCTGAAGCGCAGGTGATCCGCCGCCTGGATGAGATCAACGAGCTGCGCCGCAGCGCCGCCGTGCGCGACCGCCTGTTCAATGAGCTGCTGCACTCGTTGTACCGCAATATGTCCAGCATCGGCGGCGGGATCGTGCTGCTGGGCGCAGCCGGGGCGATGCGCAGCGGCCAGTTCACCGTCGGCGACCTGGCGATATTTATCTACTACCTGGACCCAGTCACCAATTTCACCACCTCGCTGGGTGAAAAGTGGGCCTGGTATCGCCAGGTGGGCGTGTCGATCCAACGCCTGCAGCGCCTGATGAGCGACGCCCCGCCCGGCGAGCTGGTGCGCCACACCCCGGTGCGCCTGCGCGGCGAACTGCCCGCCCCGCACTACCCGCCGCGCACCCCAGCTGACCGGCTGGAACGCCTGGAAGTCGACCACCTGGCCTACCATTTCCCGGGCAGCCGGCGCGGGCTGCAGCCGGTCTCGTTCAGCCTGCAGCGCGGCCAATTCGTGGTGGTCACCGGGCGCATCGGCTCGGGCAAGACCACCCTGCTGCGGGCGCTGTTGGGCCTGCTGCCCGCCTCCGGCCGGGTGACCTGGAACGGCCTGCCGGTGGAACACCCGGACAACTTCTTCACCCCGCCGCGCTCCGCCTACACTCCCCAGGCGCCGCTGTTGTTCAGCGAAAGCCTGCGCGATAACATCCTGATGGGCTGCCCGCCCGGCGAAGCAAGCGGCGAACAGCATCTGCTGCAGGCCCTGCACCTGTCGGTGTTGGGACCGGACCTGGCGGCTTTCCCCGGCGGGCTGGAGACGCGCCTGGGCGCCAAGGGTGTGCGCCTCTCAGGCGGGCAGCGCCAACGCGCCGCCGCCGCGCGTGCCCTGGTTCGCCGCCCCGAGCTGCTGGTCATCGATG